>JACPAP010000022.1 GCA_016180765.1 Gemmatimonadota bacterium | reverse complement strand
GTCGTAGTGCCGCGCGCTGTAGCCGAAGGCGCCCGCCATGCCGCAGCAGCTGCTCTCTATCATTTCCAGCTCCAGCCCGGGCACCAGACGGAGGGCCTGCTCCACGGCCGGCATGACGCCGAACGCTTTCTGGTGGCAATGCCCGTGCACCAGCGCTCGCCGCCCTGGCTGCGGCGCCAAGAACGGGCCCAGCTGGCCCCGTGCGGCTTCCCCGGCGAGGAACTCCTCGATGAGTACGGCTCGCGCCGCCAGCCCTGGCACGCACGGGTCGTTCAGCATCACAGGGTACTCGTCCCGCGCCGTGAGCAGGCACGAGGGCTCGAGTCCCACCACCGGCATGCCGCGCTCCACATAGGGCCGGAGCGTCTCGATCGCCCGTCGAGCTTCTTCCCGCGCTTTCTCCACCAGCCCCACACTCAAGAACGTCCGCCCGCAACAGATCGGCCGCCCGCCGCCTGCTTCCGGCAGGATCACGTCGTAGCCCGCCCCTTCGAGGACCCGTACGGCGGCCTCAGCGTTCTCCGGCTCAAAATAGGTATTGAACGTATCCACCCAGAGTACCACAGGCTTGGCGTCTCTTTGGTCTCTGCGGTCGCTGCGGTCGAGGGACCGACGCGCCGCAACTCCCAGCCAGCGCTCAGCGAGTCTCGCCAGCCACGGGCTCCGGTTCCGGAGGTTGGCCAACCCTGCCAGCCGCGCCGCCCAAGGAGCGTACCGCGGGAGATACCCGACCAATCGCTCCTCCAGCGAAACACCGTAGCGACGATGGCGCTGATGCAGAACCTCGATCTTCATCCTGGCCATGTCCACGCCCGTGGGACACTCGCGGCGGCAGGCCTTACAGCTGACGCAGAGCTCCAACGTCTCATACAGCTCGTCCGAGTGGAGCGCGTCCCGGCCCAGTTGGCCGGTGAGCGCCAAGCGCAACGTGTTGGCCCGGCCCCGCGTCGTATCGCGCTCGTCGCGGGTAACCCGATACGACGGGCACATGACCTCCGGCGCCTCCTTCCGGCAGGCCCCGTTGTTGTTGCACATCTCCACCGCGCTTAAGAAACCACCCCAGGAAGACCAGTCGAGCGCCGGCGCCAGCGGCTGGGGAGCATACCCGGGCCGGTAGCGGAACAAGGACCGGTCGTCCATGCGCGGCGGCCGGACGATCTTGCCGGGGTTGAGGAGCCCCAGCGGGTCGAAGGCCTGCTTGACCTGCTCGAAGGCGCGAACCAGCCGGGCACCCAGCATGGGCTCCAGGAACTCGGAGCGGACGATGCCGTCGCCGTGCTCGCCGGAGTGCGACCCCTTGAACTCCCGAACCAACGCGTGCGCCTCCTCGGCGATCGCCCGCATTTTCTTCACGTCACCCGCGTCCTTGAGATTCAGCGCCGGCCGGATGTGGAGACACCCAACCGAGGCGTGCGCGTACCACGTACCGCTGGTTCCATGGCGCCGGAATACCTCCGACAGTCGCTCCGTGTATTCCCCCAAATGCTCCAGCGGCACGGCGCAGTCCTCGATGAACGACACCGGCTTGGCATCGCCCTTCATGGACATCACGATGTTGAGTCCCTGCTTCCGCACGGACCAGACCTCGCGCTGGAACCCCGGCTCCACCACGCGAACCACGGCTTTGGGAAACCCCAGCTGACCCATCAGGTCCTCCAACCGGCCCAGATCGCGCTCCGGCTCCGCCACATCGTTGCCGCTGAACTCCACCAGGAGCAGCGCGTCGGGCGCTCCCCGCACGAAGCGGCCGATCGCCCCGCTGAAGGCGGCGTTCTCCCGCGCCAGTCCCAAGAGCGTGCGGTCAACCAGCTCCACGGCGGAGGGCCCCAGCCGGACGATGTGCTGCACCGCGTCCATGGCGCCGCGCAGCGCGGGGAAGTGGCAGACGCCCAGCACCGTGGCGGCCGGGAGCGGTCGCAGGGCCAGCTCGATTTCCGTGAAGAACGCGAGCGTCCCCTCCGAGCCCACCAGCAAGCGTGCCAGGTTGTAGTCGGGCGGACCCACCCGCTGGAGGTTGTAGCCGGCCACATGGCGCATGACCCGGGGCGCGCGTCGCGCCAGCTCGTCGGCCTGGCTCAGGTAGATGGTCCGCAGTGAGCGGGCCAGCGCGAGATACTCCGCCGAGAGCCCGGCCTGCGCGGCATCCGCCAGATGGTCCGGCAGCTCGGCAAAGCGGTATCCGCCTCCCCCCACCAATGAAGCGGCAATGGACCGAACGTTGTCCGCCATCAGCCCGTAGCGCAGCGACCGGGCTCCGGCGCTGTTGTTCCCCGCCATCCCCCCGATCGTGGCCTGCGCGGCCGTCGCGGGGTCTACCGGGAACCAGAGGCCGTGAGGCTTGAGGAATGCGTTGAGCCGATCCAGGATCACGCCCGGCTCCACCCGCACCGTGCCGGCCTCCGGATCGAAGCCCCGGATCGCGGTGAGGTACTTGCTGGTGTCCACCACCAGCCCCTCACCGATCGCCTGGCCACCCTGCGACGTACCGCCCCCGCGGGGAACCAGCGGCACCCGCTCCTCGGCGGCCAGGGACAACAGGCGCCGGACGTCCTCCACGGTGCGGGGGACCACGACGCCCACGGGCGTGATCTGGTACATCGAGGCGTCGGTGCTGTAGCGGCCGCGGGTAAAGCGGTCGAACAGCACTTCCCCGCCCAGCTCCCGGCGGAGCCTCGCGCCAAACGCGGCGGTTCCGTCTCCCGCTCGCGAGCCGTACAATTGTGCGCCGAGCCCGACTCCGGTCATCGCGTATCCCGTGGGCGCCTGGGCCCTGAATGCTGCACCTGGGCGTCGCGGCTGGGAAGCTCCCGACAACCTCACACCCCTGGATGACGCCCATGCCGGCCACTCGCCCTTGCGTATCCCTGGGACTGCTCCTGGCTCTGGGTGCGTGCGCCTGCCGGGGCGGCTCGCACGCCCAACGTCCGGAACTCCGCTTCGGCCACGTTGGCGCGCCGGGATCCTTGTTCGCGCTCTCGGCCGAGGAGTTCGCTCGGCGCGCCAACGAGCGGCTGGGCGGCCAGGCTAGGATCGTGGTGTTCGGCTCCAGTCAGCTGGGCAGCGACGACGTCATGATGCAGAAGCTCAAGCTGGGAACGCTGGAGCTATCGTTGCCGTCCACCATCATGTCCTCGCTGGTGGACCGGTTCGGCCTGTTCGAGCTGCCGTACCTGGTGCAGGACCGCGAGCACATGCGGCGCATCGAAGAGCGGGTCGTATGGCCCACCTTGGCGCCCCTCGCGGAGCGGCAGGGCTACAAGATCCTCGCGGTGTGGGAGAACGGCTTCCGCCACATCACCAACAACAAGCGCCCGATTACCACCCCCGCCGACCTCCGCGGCATCAAGCTGCGCACGCCGGCCGGGCGGTGGCGGGTGCGCCTGTTTCAGGCGTACGGCGCCAACCCGTCGCCCATGGCCCTCTCGGAGGTCTTCGTGGCGCTCCAAACGGGCGTCATGGACGGCCAGGAGAACCCACTGGCGCAGATCCACACCTCCAGGTTCCAGGAGGTGCAGCGGTACCTCTCGCTGACGGGTCACGTGTACACCCCCGCGTTTGTGGCGATGGGCTTGAATACGTGGAACCGGCTGCCCGAGAGTGTCCGCACCGTCCTGGAGCAGACGGCCCGCGAGGTACAACCCTTCGTGTATGAGACGGCCGAACGGATGGACCGCGAGTTGCTCGGGGTGTTCCAGACTTCGGGGATTCAGGTGAACGACGCCGACCGCGAAGCGTTCGCCCGGGCCAGTCGCGCCATCTACGACGAGTTCGCGGCCGCGGTGACCGGCGGGAAGGATCTGATCGCCCTGGCCGCCTCGCTCCGCCGCCCGTGACCGGGGCCGCCGGGGCGCTGGTCCGGGTTCGCGCAGGCGTCGAGCGAGCGCTGGAATGGACCGTCATGCTGTTGATGGCGGCCCTCGCGACGGCGGTGATCGTCGCGGTGATCTTCCGCAAGGCCGGCGCGGCGCTGGTCTGGTACGACGAGGTCGCCGCCATCCTCCTCGCCTGGCTCACCTTCTACGGTGCAGGGTTGGCTGCGCTCAAGCGGGCGCACATCGGGTTTCCGCGGCTGGTCCAGGGGCTGTCGCGCCGCTCCCGGGGCATCGCCGTGGTGGTGCGGGAGCTCGCGGTGCTTGGATTCCTCGCGGCCGTCGCAATCGCCGGGTGGCAGGTCACCGTAGGACTCCGGGGCACGTATCTCGTGAGCCTCCCGGGCGTCCCCCGGGCGCTCGCCGCGTCCGCCGTTCCGCTGGGGGCGCTGGTGTGCATGGTGGCCGAGTTGCTGAGTGCCTTCGAATGGCGGGCCGGGCTGTCCGCACATGAGCGGGAAGGCGCGCCGTGACGCTGCTGGCGATGTGCCTGGCCCTCCTGGCACTGGTGTTGCTCGACGTGCCCATCGCGATCGCGCTGGGGGTGGTCGCGGCCGGCGCCATGGTACTGAGCGCCGGCCCGGGGGCGCTGCCCAACGTGGCGCTGGTCCTGTTCGATGGTTCCGCCAACTTCCCGCTCATCGCCGTCCCGCTGTTCATCCTGGCCGGCGCGATCATGAACGCCACCGGCATCTCCCGCAGGCTCATCGCGCTCGCCACGGCGTTGGTGGGGTTCGTCCGGGGCGGGCTCGCCCTGGTGACCATCGGGGCCTCCATGTTCTTCGCGGAGATCTCCGGCTCCGCCGTGGCCGACGTGGCCGCGCTGGGATCCATCCTGATCCCGGAGATGCAGCGCAAGGGATACCCCAGTCCGTTCGCGGCCGCCGCGTCGTCATCCGCCGCCACGCTGGCCGTGATCATCCCACCCTCCATCCCGATGATCCTGTACGGCGCGATGGCCGGCACTTCGGTGGTGGAGTTGTTCGTGGCCGGCATCGTTCCCGGCGTGCTGGGCGGGTTTCTCATGATGGGCGTGGCTCACCTCATGGCCATCCGCTACCGGCTGCCCGTGGAGCAGACATTTCAGCTTCGCCGCGTGTGGGCGGCCCTGAAGGACGCCGGGTGGGCTCTGCTGCTACCGCTCATCATCCTCGGGGGCATCTTCGGGGGCTGGGTCACGGCCACCGAGGGCGCCGGGCTCGCGGTGCTGGCGGCGATCGTGGTCGGTGGGCTCATCTACCGGGAGCTGGACTGGCATCAGCTCCGCGTCGCCACGATCGAGGGCGGCGTGCAGACGGCGGTCGTGATGCTTCTGGTCGCGACCTCGGCACTCATGAGCACCTACCTGACGGAGGTTCAGGTCCCACAACAAGTGGCCGCCGCGATCGTGGGGCTGGTGGACAGCCCCTGGGCGGTGCTCGCGCTGCTCAATGTGTTCTTCTTAGGTGTAGGCCTGTTCCTGCACTCCGCGGCGGCGATCGTCTTGGTGATCCCGATCGTAATGCCGCTGGTGCGCGCGGCGGGGATCGATCCGGTGCACTTTGGGCTGGTGGTGACGCTCAACCTGGGCATCGGGCAGCAGACCCCACCGGTGGCCAGCGTGCTGGTCACCGCGTGCTCCATCGCCAAGGCGGACATCTGGGACGTCACTAAGGTCAATCTGCGGTTCCTCGCCGTTCTGCTGGCCGTGCTGCTGCTGGTGACCTACGTTCCGGCGGTTCCACTGTCCCTGGTTGAGTTGTTCTACCGGTAGGGGCAGAAGGGGCAGGAAAAGGGCAGAAAAGGGGCGGGAAAAGGGCAGAAAAGGGGCGGGCTCATGACAGAAGCTGTGCTGATCCGGCGCGAGGGTGCTATTGCCACGGTCGTGTTGAATCGACCCGCGAAACTCAACGCTCTGAATCATGCTATGTGGCTCAAGCTGCGAGACATCATGCAGCAGCTGGAGTCCGACGACGCCCTGCGCTGCGTAGTGCTGCGCGGCGCCGGCGGGAAGGCGTTCGCCGCCGGGGCGGACATCTCGGAGTTCGGCGAGCATCGAAAGAACGTGGCGGAGGCGAAGCGATACGGGGAGGCCGAGCACAACGGCGTCATGGCCGTGGCGGAGTGCCGGCATCCCACGGTGGCGCTGATCCAGGGCGCCTGCGTAGGCGGCGGGCTGGAGATCGCTGGCGCCTGCGACCTTCGGATCGCCGGCCGCTCCAGTCGTTTCGGCGTGCCGATCAACCGGTTGGGCCTCACCATGGCCTATCCCGAGCTCCGGTTCTTCGTCGCCACGTTCGGCCGGGTGGCGGCTCTGGAACTGCTCCTCGAAGGGAGCGTGGTGGACACCGAGCGGGCGCTGGCGCTGGGTCTCGTGAACCGCGTGGTGGCGGACGATCGAGTCGAAGCCGAGGCCTACGCGTCGGCGCGCCGCATCGCCGAGGGCGCCCCGCTGGTGAATCGCTGGCACAAGAAGTTCATGCGACGGCTGCTGGACCCCAAGCCGCTCACCAAGGCTGAGCTGGACGAAGCGTTCGCGGCGTTCGGGACCCGGGACTACCAGACCGGCTACCGGGCCTTTCTCGAGAAGCGGACGCCGGAGTTCGAGGGCAAGTAGCGGTGGCTCCTCTCGCGGGCCTCAAGGTGATCGAGCTGGCCCATATCATGGCCGGGCCGGTCTGCGGCCGCATGCTGGCCGACCTCGGCGCCGACGTGATCAAGGTGGAGCGCATCCCGGGGGGCGACGCGTCGCGCGGGTTCGTCCCACCGGATATCGGCGGCGAGTCCGCGGCGTTCATGATGCTGAACCGCAACAAGCGCGGCATCGCCGTCGACCTGAAGAGCGACGGAGGGCGGGAGGTGGTGCGCCGGCTGGCCCGGCGGGCGGACGTGTTGATCGAGAACTACCGCGCCGGCACGCTGGAGCGGCTGGGCCTCGGCTACGAGAGGCTCCGTGGGGAGAACCCGGGTCTCATTCTGTGCGAGATCTCGGGCTTCGGTCGCACCGGCCCGTACGCCGACATCGGCGGGTTCGATCTGATCGCGCAGGGGTACAGTGGGCTCATGAGCGTAACCGGCGAAGGGCCCGGCCGGCCACCGGTGAAATGCGGGCCTCCCCTGACGGACATCACCGCCGGCATCCTGGGCGCGGTGGGGGTGCTGGCGGCGTACGTGCACCGCCAGGCGACGGGCGAGGGCCAGCGGGTGGATACGTCGCTGTTCGAGGCCGGCATCACGCAGACGTACTGGCAGTCGGCCATCACGCTCGCGACCGGCGTCTCACCGGGGCCGCTCGGCTCGGCCCACCCCTTGAGCGCGCCCTACCAGGCCTTCGAGACCAGGGACGGCTGGGTCAACGTCGGCGCGTCGAGTGAAGAGACCTGGAAGCGACTGATCGAGGTGCTGGGTCGCGCCGAACTGAGGCGCGACGCCCGGTTCCGCACCAACGCCGCCCGCATGGGTCACCTGAGCGAGCTGGTGGCCCTGCTGGCGCCCGAGTTCAAGAAGCGCTCAACCCACGACTGGGTGGAGGCGTTGGAGCGTGCGGGCGTACCGGCCGGGCCAGTGCTCACCATTGGGGAAATGCTGGATCATCCGCAAACCGCGGCTCGCGCCATGCGGACCAGGGTCCCTCACGCGAAGCTCGGCGCGGTGGAGACGCTGGGGTTCCCCATCCATCTCAGGGCTACCCCAGCCGAGGTGCGCCGGGGAGCGCCGATGTTAGGGGAGCATACCCGCGAGGTGTTGGCCGAGTTCGGCTACCAGACCGGTGAGATTGAGGAACTGGTCAAGGCCGGTGCGGTGTTGGCTCTCATCTAACCGTTGTACGTTGCACGTCCGCCAAACACGTGCAGCGTGCATCGTACAACGTGCAACGGGGTTACGTCATAGGCTGTAATTAGGTGCCTCGCGGGTCAGCACCACATCATGCGGATGCGACTCGCGCAGGCCCGCAGAGGTGATCTGCATGAACTCGGTGTTGCAGCGTAGCTCCTCAATGGTGGCCACGCCGCAGTACCCCATCCCGCTGCGGATGCCGCCGGTCATCTGGAACAGCACGTCGGCCGCCGGCCCCCGGTAGGGCACCCGACCCTCGATCCCTTCCGGCACCAGCTTCTGGGACGAGAGCTCGCCTTCCTGGAAATAGCGATCGCCCGAGCCTTCCTGCATGGCCGCGAGCGAGCCCATGCCGCGCACCATCTTGAAGCGGCGGCCTTCCAGCAGGAAGCTCTCGCCCGGGCTCTCCTCGGTGCCGGCCAGCATGCCGCCCACCATCACGCTGGAGGCGCCGGCGGCCAGGGCCTTGACCGCGTCGCCGGAATACTTGATGCCGCCGTCGGCAATGACCGGGACGTCACCGGCGCCGCGGACCGCTTCGACGATGGCCGTGACCTGCGGCACGCCCACGCCGGTCACCACCCGCGTGGTGCAAATCGAGCCCGGCCCTACGCCCACCTTCACCGCGTCCACACCGCGCTCCACCAGCTGTTGGGCACCGTCCTGGGTGGCGACATTGCCGCCCACGATCGGGGCCTCAGGAAACGCTTCGCGCAGGAGCGCAATCGTGTTGAGCACGCCTTCCGAATGGCCGTGGGCCGAATCCACCACCAGCACGTCGCACCCCGCCGCCAGCAGGGCTTGGGCGCGGGCCTTGGTGTCCGGCGCCACACCCACCGCCGCGGCCACCCGCAGGCGGCCGTGCTGGTCCTTGTTGGCGTCTGGGTGTTGCCGGCGTTTGAAGATGTCCTTCACCGTGATCAGCCCCCGGAGGATCCCCTTGTCGTCCACCACCGGCAGCTTCTCGATACGGTGTTTTCCGAGGGTGCGCTCCGCCTCGTCCAGCGTGGTGCCCACCGGCGCGGTGATCAGGTGCTCCTTGGTCATGACCTCGCGGATGGGCCGGTCCAGGCTTCGCTCGAATTGCAGATCCCGGTTGGTGATGATGCCGACCAGCCGTCCCTGGTCGTCCACGATGGGCACGCCCGAGATCTTGAACCGGGCCATCAGCTGGGCCGCTTCGCGGAGCGGCCGGTCCGGGCCCAGGGTGATCGGGTTCAGGATCATCCCGCTTTCCGATCGTTTGACCCGGTCCACTTCGGCCGCCTGCCGATCGATGGGCATGTTCTTGTGGATGACGCCGATCCCGCCCGCTCGCGCCATCGCCATCGCCATCTCGGCCTCGGTCACCGTGTCCATCGCCGCCGACACCAGCGGGACGTTGAGGGGAATGCCACGCGTGAAACGGCTCCGCACGTCCACCTCGCGCGGGTGGACGCTCGCGTGTCGCGGAACCAACAGCACGTCGTCGAACGTGAGCGCCAAGCCGAGGCGCAATCGACTCATAATTCTCCCCCCAGAAACGCGAAAACCCGCCGGCCCAATTCGGCCGCGCGGGTCCGCCTGTCGCGATTCGCTCTTTCCATGGCCGAAGTTAGCCGCTCCGGCCCGGAGGGGTCAAGCGCCGCCGCCGGGCCTCGCCTCCTCCGGCGCCTCGGGAGCGTCGTCGTCCTCGCCCTCATCCGGTGGCGGCGGCGCGGCGGGGGCGGGGGCCGGGGCGGGCCCCGTGCTCCGCTTCAACTCCTCCATCGCAGCGCGTCCGCCCGCCGCCAGCCGCTCCAGCATTCGGCTCGCCGAGTCCACCACATTCATGGTCCCGCGAATCGCCTCGGCCGGCATCCGCGCCGCGCGCAACGTGTCCCCTACGCCCTCCGTGATGCG
>JACPAP010000021.1 GCA_016180765.1 Gemmatimonadota bacterium | reverse complement strand
GATGATTTATGTGGTCGTGGCGGTTATGTGGTGACGGCGCTGCAAGCTCTTGATTCTCATTAGAGGATTGATTGATCAAGGCCACATAAGGAAGGCGATAGAATACGCGGATTCCTCAGAAAAGGAGTCCGACCATGTTTGAAGAACTTTTCCCCGGTCCCATCGCGCTCGCCCGCCAGCGCACAACCCCCCTTGCCGAAGAACGACGACGATTCCTGCACCATCTTAAGGACCTAGGATACGCGCGCAGTTCACTCCACGACGTCGCCTGCGAACTCGTGGTGGTCGTTCGACAGCTCGAACTCGCCGACGATGGCCCGGTGGCCCCGGTGGCGGTCGATGTCGCGGCGAAGCAGTGGGCGATGCAGCAGATACGTCGTCACCGCAGCGCAAAGGCCGCGATCTCCATCCGGAATTTTCGCTACTGGGCGACCCAGTGGCTCCGGTTCTTGGGGCGCCTGCAAGCACCGGCACCGGTGGCCGCCCCGCCGTACCAGGCGCTGCTCGACGGCTTCACCGCCTACATGCGTGATGACCAGGGGCTGGCGTCCGCATCGATCCGGTCCCACGGCTGGAAAACGAAGACCTTTCTTGCGTGGTATTGGCCGCAGGGACGCGCCTTTGCTGACGTCGGGATTCACGACGTCGACGACTTCTTGATGGCCAAGGGCCGGACCACGTGGAGCCGACGATCGCTGGCCGTGGCCGTCCAAGCACTCCGAGCGTTCTTTCGCTACGCCGAATGCGCAGGGCACTGTTGCCCCGGCATCGCCGCCGCCATCACCGGACCGCGGCTCTACCACGGGGAGGTGTTGCCGGCGGGTCCGCCATGGGCCGAGGTGCAGGCCATTCTGTCGCGCGCGTCGGATCGCCCCGCCGACATTCGTCGGGCGGCCGGCCTGTGGCTCTTTGCCACCTATGGCTTTCGCGTTGGCGAAGTCGCCCACCTGACCCTGGAGGACATTGACTGGGAGCAAGAACTGATCCGCATCCGGCGCGTCAAGCGCCACGATGTCCAAACGTACCCGTTGTCCTGCGAGGCGGGGGCCGCGCTCGCTCGCTACGTGGCGGAGGTCCGCCCGCGGAGCGGCTGGCGCGAGGTCTTTCTCACCTTGCAGGCTCCCCACCGCCCGCTGTCGCCCAGCGGCTTCTACCACTTGGTAAGGCCAGTGCTCTCGACCGGGGGACTTCCGCTTCGGCACTACGGTCCGCACGCGCTCCGCCATGCGTGTGCCACGCGGTTACTGAGCCAAGGGCTGTCGTTCCAGGACATCGGCGGTCACTTGGGTCATCGTAGCGCCGACGCCACCGCCGTCTATGCCAAGGTCGATCTCCCAAGCCTGCGGGAGGTGGCCCGCTTCGATCTGGGAGGTGTCCTGTGATGCTCGCAAACGCGATCGCCCGTTACACCGACCTCAACCGGGCGCTCGGCATGCGGTTTCAGGTTGACGAGGCCATGCTGAAGGCGTTCCACCGACATGCGGGGGAGGTCGATCTCGCGGCGATCTCCCCCGAGGTCGTCGTCGCCTTCTTGCAGCCCCGCCACCGGGTCACCTCGACCTGGCTCATGAAACACCGCGCCTTGCGTCGCTTCTATCAACATGCGATCACGCGCGGACTCGTCGCCCGCTCGCCCGTGCCCACTGCCGTCCCACGGGTGACGGAGACCTTTGTCCCGCACATCTACTCCCTGGAGGAGCTGCAGCGGCTGCTGGGCGCCGTCGAGGCGCATCAGGCTCGGCCGCGCTGCACCATCGCCGCGCCGACGTTGCGCGCCGTGCTCCTGCTTCTGTACGGCACCGGCCTCCGTGTCGGGGAAGCGCTGGCCCTCCGACGAGAGGACGTCGACCTGCGTGCGGGGATGATCCTGATCCGCGAGGCGAAATTCTATAAGTCCCGCCACCTGCCGATCGGCCCCCGCCTCACCCGCGTCCTCACCGGGTACCTCGACACGGTACCGGCCGTCCGAGGTCGTGGGCTGACCGCGTGCTTCGTCAACCTCGCGGGCCGGCCCCTTCCACACTACACCCTGCGGCACACGTTCACGTCCTTGTGCGCGCGGGTGGGGGTGCGCGGCCGCCTGCACGACCTCCGGCATACCTTCGCCGTCCATCGGCTACTGGCGTGGTACCGCGAAGGGGCCGATGTCCAGCGGTGCTTACCGCAACTGTCGACCTATCTGGGCCACGCGCGGCTGGCGTGTACCCAGCGCTATCTCACGATGACCCCGGAGCTGCTCGACCAGGCCAGCCGACGCTTCGAGACCTACGCTCACGTGGAGGTCAGTCATGACTAATCCGGATGTGCTCGGTCCTTGGGTCCGCCGCTTCTTGCTCGAGTATCTGGTGGGCGAACGCCACTGCGCGGAGAACACCCGCCGCAGCTATCGCGATACCTTGACCTTGCTGATCCCGTTCATCGCCCGCGCCACGCACACCCCGGTGGAGCGGCTGCGCATCGGCGATCTGACGGCTGTCGCTATCCGGCAGTTTCTGCACCACCTCGAACAGACCCGCGCCTGCCGCATCACGACCCGCAACCAGCGACTGGCCGCACTCCACTCGCTCGCCCGCTTCATCGGCACCCGCAGCCCCGAGCACCTGCCCTGGTGCGGCGAGATCTGCAGCATCCCGTTCAAGAAGGCCCCGTACGAGGGAGTTTGCTATCTCGAGAAACCAGAGATCGATGCCCTGCTCGCGGCGCCGGACCGTCGCATCCGACAGGGCTTTCGCGACCACGCGTTGCTGCTCTTCCTGTACAACTCCGGCGCGCGGGCGAGCGAGGCGGTCGGCGTGACCGTCGGCGACCTCGATCTACACGACCTGCACCGCGCATCGGTGCGCTTGAGCGGCAAGGGATCGAAGGTCCGCCGTTGTCCGCTCTGGGCCAGCACGGCCGGTGTCCTCCAGACGCTGATCGGTGATCGCCCGACGACTGCGCCCGTCTTCGTGAACCGGCGCGGGCAAGCGATGACCCGCTACGGTGTCCATGATCTCGTCGCCCGCTATGGCCGCTCCGTCGCGCGTGAGCTGCCGAGCCTTCAGCACAAGCGCCTCAGCCCCCATACCATCCGGCACACGACGGCCACGCACCTGCTGCGCGCCGGCGTCGACATCAACACCATCCGCGCGTGGCTGGGGCACGTCTCGGTCGACACGACCAATGTCTACGCCGAGATCGATCTCGAGACCAAGGCCAAGGCCCTCGAGAAATGCGCCATCCTGCCGGACCGGAGAGGCCCGCCGATCTGGAAAGACCATCGAGATCTCCTGGTCTTTCTTAAGAGTCTGTAGCCCCCAGTTATGTGGCGGCGCGAACTCGCACCTCCCTCCGAATCAGCCCCCACACCCGCGCGCCGCCACATAACCGCCACGACCACATAAATCATCGTCGTCGATACGTCCCGATGGCCCAACAGCTCCTGCACCGTCCGAATGTCGTACCCGGCCTCCAGCAGATGGGTGGCAAAGCTGTGACGAAGGGTATGACACGTCGCCCGCTTCCCAATGCCACTCGCCCGCACCGCCTCCGCCATCGCCCGCTGGACCGCTGACTCGTGGAGATGATGCCGGCGAATCTGCCCCGTCGCCCGATCCGTGTACCGCCGCCCCGCCGGAAACACCCACTGCCACGGCCACGAGCGCCCCGCATTCGGGTACTTCCGGCCCAGCGCCTCGGGTAGCTCCACCCACCCGGCACCCTCCGCCACATCCCGTAGATGCACCTGGCGAACCCGCTCCAGGTGCTGGCCGAGCGGCCCCCGCGCCGTCCGCGCCAGCACCGTGACCCGGTCTCTCGCCCCCTTGGCCCGCCGAATCCGGAGCTCTCCCCGCTCCAGGTCCACGTCCTTGATCCGGAGCGTCAGACACTCCAACAGCCGCATCCCGCTCCCGTACAGCATCGCCCCCAGCAGCCCCGCCGGCCCCTTGAGCCCGGCCAACACCCGCTCCACCTCCTGCCGCGTCAACACCACCGGCAACCGCACCGGCGCCCGGGCCCGCGGAATGGCACCCAACCCGGCCAGCGGCCGTCCTAGCACCTCCCGATAGAGAAACAGCAACGCCGCCAACGCCTGCCCCTGGGTGGACGCCGAAACCCGGCGCTCGACGCTCAGGTGCGTCAGAAACCCTACCACCTCCCGCTCCCCGAGCTCGGCCGGGTGCCGCAGTCCGTGAAACCGCACGAACCGGCGCACCCAAGACACATACGCCTCCTCCGTGCGCGGGCTGAAATGCCGCAGGCGCAGATTGGCCCGCAGGGAATGCAGGAGTTTCGTTTTCTGCTGCACAGAGGCTCCAGAGCGCCAACGGTCCTCCCACCATTCAACCGCCCTGCTCCCCCCGCACCACCCAACCTTCGCAGCTCGGCGCGAAAAAACGCGCCACACTCGGACCATGTGCCGGCTCTCCCATGGCCATCTCGAGCCTCCTGCCGCAATGCGCTTCCTGCTGCGCCATCGCGACCGCTCACCGCCGGTGCCTCCGAAGTCCCGCCCAGTACCGTTCCAACTATTCGCCCCAAGGCCTATGAAGCCCGCAACGGGCGTCTGCGCTGGGCGCCACGTTCGGGCGTGCTAGACGAATCAAGTTGGAACGGCACTGGGCGCGCACGGAGGAACCGGGCGTGCTGCGACGGGTGAGCACGCCGAGTAATCCGGCGGGGAGGAGCGGGAGTTAAGGTGCCCGCGTCGGTCCCGGCGACGTCCGAGCGACCTTGCGGGCGGGAAACGAGCTGCAGGCCGCCACGCTCGATTCCCGTGTTAGACGGGAACTCAGCAGGTCTTCAGAAGTAGGGCCGGAAGTGGGGGAATGGGCCGTGCCCCAACGGAGATAGGCGCTCCTGAAACCAGGATCACGTCGCGTAGCGATCGTCCTGACGCCCCGGCACAATGATCTCCGAAGCCGGTACTTGGACTCGGGAGTCACGGCCCAACTCCACGATAGCTTCCCGCCGCCAGCCGGTCAATACCAGAGTGAGGCCGGCGCGAAACGCTGCGCTTGGTCCTCGCCCTACCGCCGGCGCTTCTTCTTCCCGCCCGCCGCCTCACCCCACCTGGTGAGAAAGCTCTCCACGAACAGCTGCGCTTGCGCCGGCTCCACCGCCAGCGGCGCCAGCGCCAACGCCACCGCCAACGCCAGGTGGTACCCCTCAGAGCGCGACGCCACCGCCCGCCGGTACGCCGGGTGAGCATCGTTTACCCACACCGTGGACTCGACCAGCCGAGACAGCGACGCGTCGCCCGGCCGGCTCTCGAACTGGAGCCGCAGCCCGTAGCGCGCCGGCCGCTTGCGTCCTCCTCGCGCCAGCGCCGCCTCGGCCACCGCAGCCGCCGGCGGTTCGGACGGCTGGGGGACCTCCGCGGGTGCCGGCTCTGTCACCCCACCGGCCTCCTGGGCCACCGCCTCGCCCGGCTCCACCGTTGCCGGTCCGCCCTCGGCCGGAGGAGCCACCGGCACCAGCTGAGGCTCAGCCGTCCCGCCGGCGCCGCCCAGCGGCAACCGCCGCTGCCCGCCCGGTCGTGCATCCACCAGGGCCGCGAGCAGCGGAAAATCGTCCGCCAGGTCCACCAGCACCGTCTCCAGATCGCGCTCGATCGGCCTCGCGCTCCGCCGCCGCGGCTCCGCCTCCCGAAGATCTCCCCACGCCGCCAGCCGCTCCGCCACCACCTCCTGGATGGCCTTGCGGAACGCCAGATACATCGCCCCCCGCTGGCCGGCCCGGATGAAATCCGCCTTGTTGAGCGTGAGACACTCGGCCAACGCCGGTGCCTCGATCACCCCGGTGAGCCGCTCCGGCGCCACCGGCGAGACCCCCAACCAATCCCAACCGCGCTTGATCACCTTTCCCAACGTGCTGATGGCGATACCCGCCTGCTCCTCCCTCAGGTCGTGCGAAACCCGCTCCAGATAGCCCAGCGCCGACGGCTTGCGGCGCCGGGGCAGCCGCACTGCAACCGACGCTCGGTCCGCCGCCGGGCTCAAGCGTTCAAGGGCCCGCCCGTTCACCGTGAACCGCACGCCCCGCGGGTACACCTCGCCGAGGATCGCGTCGAACGTGGGGTCCATCAGCGCGTGAAAATGCCGGCGAATCGCGCCCTCCACGAACCCCGCGTCCAACAGCGGCGACAGCGGGTTGGACAGCACCAGCCGCACGGCGGTACCATGCTCCGCCACCAACCCCGGCGGCTCCACCCAACGCCACGGCGCGCGGTTCCGCGACTTGAGGTGCCAGGCGCTCGCCACCCGCTTGCCGGCCGAGACGGTCTCGGTAATCACCTCCTGGCAGGCCAAGAGCCCCAGCTTGATGCCGACCCCGGCAAAGCCGATCCCCCGGCCGCGCAGCTTGGTGGTGGCCGCCAGGTCGTGATAGCGCGCCAATTCCCGCCGCCTCATCCCGCGGCCGTTGTCCACCACCGTGAGCAGAGCGGCGCTCGGCGCCGTCTCCAGGCTCACCGTGTCGGCACCCGAGTCCAGCGCGTTGGCCAGGATCTCGGTCAGAATGGTTTCCTCGAGCGACCCGGGATACGCGTCGCGCAAGTCCTCCAGCAGATGCAGCAGGTCTACCCGGGTCTCGCCCACCCGATCACTCCTCCGCCGGCGCCCCGCCGCTTCGTGCCAGCTGGTCCAGCTTCACCTTCGCCGCGTCGAACCGCTCCGCGGCCGCCAGCATCTTGTCGATGGTCTCGTCGAACTCGGCCTTCGCCCCTCGCTTGAACCGGATGGGATTGATCCGCGCCACCACGAACGCCTTGAGATAGGGACTTTCGAACCCTTTCGCCTTGAGGCCGCTCACCGCCTGATTCACCGCCTCGTTGAGCCGCAAGAGCTTGCCCGCTCGCTGGCGCCGACTCTCCAATGCCTTCGGCAGCTTCGCCGCGAGGAACTTGTCCACCCGCTTGAGCACCGGGTGATACGCGCCTCCCGAGAACCGGCCGTTCTGCTGGTAGCAGAGGCCCAGCGTCAGCAGCGCCGCTTCCTCGAACTCGGCCTCGAACTCCCGCTCCGGCCGGTCGTCGAGCGGCGCCAATCCCTCGGCCAACCGGATCACCTCCAGCGCCCGCTCGCGCAGATTGTGCGCCTTCTCCGTGTTGAGCAGGAGTATCCGATGCGCCACTTCCAGCTCCGGTACGATGAGCGCGGTGATGGCACGCGCACCCAGGCTCTTGAGCGCCCCCAACCGATGGTGACCGTTGGGCGTCCAATACTTCCCACCCTCGGTCCGCACCGCGATCACGGGGTCGAGAAAGCGGCCCAGGCGGTCGATCGCGTCCGCCAGCCGCGCCACGTGCGTTGGCGAGAGGTCCCGCTGATAGGGTGTGGGCTCCACCAGCTCGAGCGGCAATACTGCCAGCAACTGCCAATGCCCGCCCAAGGGATCGCGGAACGGAGCCAGTACCGTCCCGCCCTCGTCCGCCACCTGCTGCGCCAGCGCCGCGACCGCGGCAGGTGGCTGGGCGGCGGTCACACGACGGGCTTCGAGCCCGCGAGGCTCGGGGGCGACCTTCGACTTGCGCTTGCGAGCGGGCATCTACACCTCCAGCGGCGTCATGTGCGCGGTTGAACTTGTGCCCTGCGCCCGGCGTAATCAACTTGGTCCGCCGTTGATAAGCTCCCGTTCGAAGACCTGTGCGCCTGCAAGGGCAAGTGAGAACAGAGTGGCTGGCCCATCGTGACTGGGCGGCGAACGGGGCAGGGGGGCCCGAAGCGCGTTAGGAGGTCCGGGTGGGCGCTGGCATTTGGACGGTGGGTGAATGGGGCAGGGGGTCTCGGAGCGCGCGTTAGTGCGCGCGGTGGCGCGGGATAACCGGCTGGCGGAGCACTCCAGCGCGCGAAGGACCCCCTGCCCCGAGCCCCGCCACAAGGTTGACACCAGGGAGGATGCAATGAGCAGACGCGTTAACCGTCGCGATTTCGTCCGCACCGGCGCGACGGCCGTTGCCGGCCTCGCCGCGACGGGGCCGGTGTTCGGCGCGGCGCCGGCCGTTCGCCGCAGCCAGAGCGTTACGCCGGTCGTGATCTCGGACTACAGCGGCATCAGCTTCAAGAACGGCGGGCCCATGAACGCCGTCGAGAAGGCGTTCGACCGGATGACCCACGGGACGGATGTGCTGGAGGCGATCCTCGCGGGCGTGAACATCGTAGAGCTGGATCCGGAAGAAACCGGTGTGGGCTACGGCGCGCTCCCCAACGAGCTGGGCATCGTCCAGCTGGACGCCTCGTGCATGCACGGCCCCAAGAAACGCGCCGGCGGCGTGGCCGCGCTGGAAGGGGTGCGTACACCCTCGCTGGTCGCCAAGGCGGTGATGGACCACACCGACCATCATCTGCTGGTGGGGCAGGGAGCCCAGCTCTTCGCGCGGCATATGGGGATCCCGGTGGAAGACAACCTCAACACCGAGCGCTCGCGCCAGGCGTGGCTGGAATGGAAGCGCCGCACCCAGCCGGAGTACTACCCCAAGCCGGAGGACCGCGCGCGGCGGGGCTATGAGATAGGATTAGGCATGGTGCGGGAAGGCCTGATTCCCGAGCATTCGTATTGGGGAACGGTCCATGTGAGCGCGATCAATGCCACGGGCGAGATCTGCGCCGTGACCAGCACCAGCGGGCTCGCCTTCAAGATCGCGGGCCGGACCGGCGATTCACCGATCCTGGGCGCCGGGATCTACCTGGACAATGACGTGGGCGCCTGCGGCTCCACCGGTCGGGGCGAGGCCAACCTGTACAACCTGACGTCGTATCTGATCGTGGAGCAGATGCGCCGAGGAATGCACCCCAAGGACGCCGGGCTGGAAGGGCTGAAACGGATCCGCGCCAATACTGTCGAGAAGCGCCTGCTGAATTCCCGGGGCGAGCCCAACTTCAACATCCGGTTCTTCGCGCTGAACGTGAAGGGCCAGCACGCGGGCGTCGCAATGTATGCTTCTGGCGAGAGGACCTACGGCGTGTGCACGGAGCAGGGGAGCCAGGGGGTGCCGCTGGAGCCGCTGC
>JACPAP010000020.1 GCA_016180765.1 Gemmatimonadota bacterium | reverse complement strand
CTGGCTGGGGCTCACGTAGATGTCGTCCGGGCCGTACAGGTAATTCCAGTCCTGGCTGCGGAGGAACCCGTACCCTTCCGGCAGGATTTCCAATACGCCCTCGCCGCGGAGCACCGTGTCGGAGTCCAGCAGCGACTGCTCGATCCTGAAGATGAGATCCTGCTTGCGCAGGCCGGAATAGTTGGTGATGTTGAGCTGTTCGGCCATCGCATGGAGTTCCGCGACGGACTTTCGCTTCAGTTCAGCAATGTCCACAGAGATGGACTCCGAGCATGGTGCGAAGGGTTGTGTCCAGCCCCAAGGGGGCTATGGTGACGAGCCGTAGGTGGCGAGCCGTGCGATATGCTTAGGGAATAATTTCTGGGGAAGTGTGGCTGCAGCCTCAACATACGAGACCCGGCAGACCCCGTCAAGAGGCCCATGAAGTCGCTGACACCGTTCTTCCAGTACTGGCGGAGCACGCTCACGCGTGACCGGGAGATCGTGGACGCCGTGGTGGCGCCGGCGCATTGGGGACCGTCGGCGGAGTTACGCGCGGCGCTCCGGGACTGGCCCGGAGTCCACTACTGGGTGGCGGGCGACGGCGAAGGCCGGCTCATGCTGGTTCGCCTCCTCGGGAGGCCCCAGCCGGAGCGCTGGTGGCTCCACGCCATCCTGTTCCTGGCCACATTCGTGACGATGTGGATGGCCGGGGCCATGCTCGCCGGTGTCGCCCCGGGGGCACCGGCCATTCGACTCTCCGAGCTCCTCAACGCCGGGCGGGCCCTGTTGGATTGGGTGACCCGGCTGCGACCGGGACTCGAGTTCGCTATGGGATTGATGGCCATCCTGCTGGCGCACGAAACCGGGCACTACCTCACCGCCAAGCACTACGGCATCAATGCCTCCCCGCCGTATTTCCTGCCGGCGCCTCCGCTGTGGAACTTCGTGGGCACGTTCGGCGCGTTCATTCGGCTGCGCTCGCCCGTGGTGGACCGCCAGCAGCTGCTCGACGTGGGGGCCGCGGGGCCATGGGCCGGGTTCGTCGTGGCCATGCTCATGCTGGTCGCGGGGCTGCTGGCGTCGCAGCCAGTCCCCGCGCTCGAAGCCTCCGCGCCTCAACTGGTGATGATCGGGGGGACGCCGCTGTACCTGGGTGACTCCCTGGTCATGGCCGCCGCTCGCCAGCTCTTCGCGGATGGCAGCGTCGTGCTGCTTCATCCCCTGGCCCTGGCGGGGTGGCTCGGCTTGCTGGTGACTATGCTCAATCTTCTCCCGCTGGGCCAACTGGACGGCGGACACGTGCTCTATGCCCTGATTGGCCGACGCCAGGCCTGGGTCGGCCGTGCCTCGTGGTTCGCGCTACTGGTGCTCGGCTTCTGGTTCTGGGGCTGGTGGATCTGGGCGCTCTTTACGGTCATCCTCGGCCGCGGCAGCCTGGCCCATCCCACCGTTCTGGACCGCCATCGCCGCATTCCGCCCAACCGCCGGCCCTTTGGGTGGGCCAGCGCACTGTTGTTCGTGGCGACGTTTACGCCGGTTCCGTTTTACATCTGAGGTGGGTGGGGCATAAGGGCAGGAAACGGGCAGGAAAACGGCAGGAGAAGGGCAGAAGAAGGGCAGTGTCTTCTTCGCCAGGTCGCTCCCGCTTCTTACTTGCTGCCCTGTTTCTGCCCCTTCTGCCCCGTCTCTGCCGGTGGGGGGTGGGGCGGTAGGGAGTGGGCGCTCACTATTGCGTAAGTGACAGGGGTCGCTATATTTGCGCAAACCTAGGGAGTGCTCGCGATGCCGGCCAACCCGGTCCGCTACGGCCTTTCCAACCCCAACGAGCCTTCACTTCATGATCTGCCCCCGGTCCGCTATGGCGCGGCGCTGATCGCCGTCCAAGTCGAAGTGCGCCGGGCCGAGGACGGCACCTGGCGCGGCCGGCTGATGTTCTTTCCGCCCGACGCCGAGACACCGACGACCACGGGCGAGATCCTCTGCGGAACCAGCGAAAGCGAGCTGTGGGAATCGGTACGCGATCTTCGGGATCATCATCTCCGGGACCTCTATCGCTCGCTGGCACCATGACGGGGGGCATGGAAGACCCGGTTCGCCGGCTGCGGCACGATCTCTCCAATCCCCTTTCGGCTATTCTCGCGGAAACCCAGCTGCTGCTCCTCAACGCCGACCAGTTGGACGGCGAGACCGTCACCTCGCTGAAAGAGATCGAGCGGCTGGCCCGCCGCATGCGGGACATGCTGCAGCAGACGAAATCCTAGGCCGGAGGGGTAGCTGTGAGCTAGCGCACGGCGACTGGTTCGAATCCCGCGTAGACTGCACCCTGCCGATGTTGCCTTAGATCACTGCCTCCACCGCGGGAGACCCGCTTCTTGACGCTCCATCGCGGCGGGGGCAACTTCTGGCCTTCGTGCTGGCAGGTCGTCTCCACGTCTCCGTCCCGTTGGCGAAGGCGGCGCTCGTGATCCGCAGGGTCCGTCTCGGACATTCTGTCGCCTTGCTCCTGGCTGCGTCCCTGCTGGCGGCGTGCGCGGGACGGCGTCCCCGCGAGGTCTCACCGGCCGAAATCCCGGATCTGGAAGCCCGACTGGAGCGCGAGCCCGAGAATATCGCGCTGAGGGCGCGTTACGCCGCGGCCCTGTTCGCGGCCAACCGGTGCGACGACGCCACCGCAGCGGCCCAGCGGGTTCGGCAACCGCGGCCGGCGGACGCGGTGGCGGTGCTGGTGGTGGGCCAGTGCGCGGAGAAGGCCGAGCGTCACGCGGAAGCGCTCGGCGTGTATCGCGCCTTCCTGGCGGAGTACCCGAAGGCGCGGGGAGTAGCCGCCATTCGCGCCCGCGCGCAGCTGGCGCTGCGCGCCTATGCGATCCAACAAGCCCGACTCGCGCTGCAGAACGAGGCGCAGCTCTCCACCCAACCGGCCGACCCGAACACCGTGGCCGTGTTGCCGCTGACGGTGGCTTCCGCGGACACTTCGTACCAGGCCTTGTCCCGTGGGCTGGCGCAGATGATGACGTCCGATCTGAGCCTGATCCAGCGGTTCCGGCTGGTCGAGCGTCTCCAGCTGGGGGCGTTGCTGGACGAATTGAGGCTTGGGCAAACGGGGCGGGTGGATCCCGGCACCGCGGCGCGGGTGGGTCGCCTGGTGCAGGCGAGCCGCATGGTGCAGGGGCTCGCCAACCTGCCGCCCGAAGGTGAGATCCGGTTGGAAGCGGCCGTGGTGCAGGCGACCGGCGAAGTGACCGCCCCCGAAGCGGTGACCGGCCGGTTCCGCGATCTGTTGCGGCTGGAGAAAGACTTGGTCGTGCTCCTCTCGGCCCGGCTCGGCTACCAGCTCTCCGAGGCCGAGCGGCGCATGATTCTGGAGAACGGGACCCAGAACCTGGCCGCGTTCCTGGCGTACTCGAGCGGCTTGCTCGCCGAAGATGCCGGCGACTTCCAGCGAGCGGCGGCCTATTTCTCGGACGCCGTGCGCGCCGATCCCGGCTTCCAGGCGGCGCAGGAGCAGTATCAGAGCGCCAGCGTCATGGAGGAGGTACAGCAGGCGGCGCCGGACCAGGCCGCTGAGACGGCGCCCCCGGCGCCGCCCCAGACCGGACCGGAACCGGGCACGGGGGGACAGCTTGATGCCGGCACCAAGGAGCTGGCCGCCAACACGTCGGAGAAGGCCGCGGCGCCCTCGAGTCAGCCGGTGCAGCAAGCCATCAACACGCCGGCTGCGACGCCACCCGCGACTACCACCGGTTTGGGGACCACCCAGACGGCAACCGGAACCATTCGTATCGCTTTCCGCCTGCCATGAAGTGCGCCCACGTTCTGGGGGTCCCCGCCCTCTGGCTCACGCTTGCCTCTCCCGCCCTGGCCCAAGGGCGCTGGCAGGGGCGAACCGCGGTCTTCTATGAGAGCTATGACTTCGGTGCCGGACTGGTGTTCGACCGCGTGAGCGAGATGATCGTGCCGCTCGGTCTCACCTACGGCCTTGGCCGGTTGGGCAACATCGCACTGTCCTCGGGCTACGCGCGGGTGGACCTCCGGAGCACGGACACGACCCTCGGGGACCAGCAGGTGTCGGGGCTGCTCGACACCGAGGCCCGGCTTTCCGTCAACCTGGTGCCCGGCAAGCTGATCATGCTGGTCACGGGGGCGGTGCCCACCGGGATCACGACGGTGCAACAGAAGGAGCTTGCCATCCTGGGTGCGCTCTCCAGCGACGTCATCGGGTTTGCCGCCTCCAGTCTCGGGTCCGGCGGCAACCTGGGGGGCGGGTTCGCCGGTGCGTTGCCGCTGGGGCGGTGGGCGGCCGGCCTGGGCGCCACCTTCAAGCGACCCATGGGCTACGCCCCCGTGCTGGGTGAGGACGCCCAGCTCAAGCCGGGCGCCGAGCTACGCCTGCGGGCCGGGTTGGAAGGGCCGCTGGCCCGTCGAACCTACGTGCGCGCCGCGGCCATCCTCGCGCGGACGTCCAAAGATCGCATCGCCTTCGCCGGCGTCGACTCCACCAGGAACGGGGTCGGAAACCGGCTGATCACGTATCTGTCCGTCAACCAGGGGATTCGTTCAGTGTCGCTCACGGTGTACGGGTTCGACGTGTACCGCGGCGATCCCCAGATCGAAGCCACGGCGATCGGGGCGGCGAAGCTGCCACGCGGGCATCTGCTGGCGCTGGGCGGTCGGCTGGACATCCCCCTTGGCGCACGCAGCGCCGTGAGCCCGAATGCGGAGTGGCGTGCTTCTGACACAGCGCCCAACGATACCGTCACCGCGCTGGAGCGCCTCGGCGCGTCGCTGCGCTACGGCGTGGTCGTACGGCACCGGCTCACGCGGAGTGCGGCCCTGGTGGTCCAGGGCGCCGGGGTCTCCGGGCACATCGTCCAGGCCGGCAATCGGGTCAACCTCAGCGGATACCGCGTGGCTCTGCACCTGGAGCTCACGCCGTGAAACTCGGCTGGCTCCCGGTCGTGGGCTTGGCGGGCCTGGCGGCATGCGCTGAGCTGTTCGGTCCCCGCGTGCGGACGGTTGGGCTGACGATCATTCCCGTGTTCGACGTGGCGGACCCGTATGCGGTGGCCGCGGCGACCGCCGACTCGTTGCGCATCCGTGTCGTGGCCAAGGACGGCACCGGCGCTTTCGCGGACACGGTGGCCCGCGTGACGGTCGGTATCGATCCCGACTCCGGCACGGCGACCGCGACCATTACCGTCGTGCTGCTGGAGAGCCCGCAGTCCTTCCTGGTTGTAATCGCCGCCGTTCGGAGCTCGGACGGCGCCGTGCTGTTTTCGGGGCTGGACACGGTGCAGGTGTCCGGGACCGCGCCGGGTGCGGCGGATTCGATCCCCGTCCGGTACGTGGGCCCCCGCGCGGCGCGGATCGTCCTGGCGCCGCAGGACACGGCGCTCGCCAACGGCGCGAGCTTTACCTACCGGGTGACCGCGTACGATAGCACCAACGCCGTGGTCAACGTCCCGGTCGGCTACTCCCTGTTGAATCCGGGAGATTCGACGCTGCTGACGGTGAACCGCCTCACCGGGGCGGCGTCAGCCAGCGCGAGCGGGAGCGGCTTGGTGCGCGTCCTCGGGATGACGCCCGACAGCCTGGCCCGGGATACCGGACACGTCTACGTGGGCGCGGTGGCAGTGGCGGTCCGGATCACGCCCGGGTCGGATAACGTCGGGGTGGACGGCACGCTGCAGTTGACCGGTCACATCGTGGACCCGCTCGGGAATCCCATCTCCACCAGCGTGAGCTGGACCTCGCGGAACCCCGACACGGCGACCGTGAGCAGCGCGGGCCTGGTGCAGGGCATCGTCGCCGGCACCGCCGTCATCGTGGCCACCGGCTCCAACTTCAGCGATTCGGCCCTGATGACCGTGGTCACGCCCACCCACGCGGTGATGGCCACGTCGTCGGTCTATCAGAGTTCGCCGCGTGGGTTCCGCACCGCCCGAGTCGGCGACACCGTGGTGGTGGACGTGACCGCCGACATGCGGTTCACGCCGGACGAGAAGCTCGGCAGCTACAACGCGACGCTCACGTGGTCGTCCGGGGTGCTGCAGTACATCGACGTCCAGGCCGGGGCGTTCGCGGCCCCGGTGGTCAACGCCGACAACGCGTCGGGCGGAACGCTGCGCTTCTCCGCGGCCGACCCCAACGGCGCGGCGGGGCAGCTGGTGGTGGCTCGGGTGCGGTTCCGCGCCGCGGCGCAGGGAGCCACGGCGGCCGCCCTCACGGTGTCGGAAATGTCGGCCGCGGTAACCTTCACGAATCTCTCAGCGGAGAATCGGGTGACCGTGACGAGCGGTCACGTCACGGTACGTCCCTAGGAGGGAGCTATGAGATCGGTTCGGTTGCTCACCATGGTGGCGCTGGTCGCCGCGCTGGCCTGCGAGGACGACCCGCTCAGGTCGCGCATGCCGGAGGCGCCGCCGCCGCCCAGCCGGGGCGTCCAGGCGTTCGTGCAGGTCAGCCGCACCGAGGCGCGCCCCGGGGAAGAGATCTGGGTGTTCGTGCGAGTGCAGCTGGGCACCGACACGGACGCGAAGCTCGGCAGCTACACCGGCCGGCTGGCGTTCAATCCCGAGGTGCTGGCCTTCAAGAGCGAGACCAAGATCAACGACGGGCTGCGGGTCACCAACCCGAATGGCGCCGGCGAAGGCGAGCTTCGTTTCGCGGGCGCGTCCGCCACGGGCTTCGCCGACCTCACCCTCTTCGCGGGTGTGTTCGAGGTGAAGAAGACGGGCTACACCAGCGTTCTCAAGCTGACCATGGAAGAGCTGTCGGCGGCGCTGACGCTGAGCGATCTCACGCCGACGCTCGACCTGCCGCCGCAGATCTTCCTGCGGCCCAGCGGCAACTGAGGGTAAGGCGGTTCGGGACCTGATGGCGCGGCCCGCCCCCACCCGATCGCTGCTGTTCGGCGTGCTGCTCCTCGCGGGCGTCGCGGGGAGCGGGGCGGCGCAGACCATCACGGTGCGGGTCGGCGGGGAGGCCTCCTCCCTGGTCGGCGTCCCTCTCGCCATGCCGCTGGAAGTGGATTTGCGCAATCAGCCCGACGTAAAGCTCGGGAGCTTCTCGCTGGTGCTTCGCTGGAACCCCGCGGTGCTGCGGTTGGACCGCGGGGAGAACGGCACGTTCGGGGACATCTTCGCCAACGAGGATTCCCTCCCCCTCGGCGTGGCGCGGCTGGTCGGGGCCAACCCGGCTGGGGTCGGGGGCAACGTGGTGCTGGGGGTCGCGCATTTCACGCCCCTGGTGGATGCAGTGGATACCCTGCGGCTCTCGGTCAGCGAGCTCTACGCGGCGGGCACGTTCGCGGACCTGCTGCCCAGCGCCACCTGGTCCGACCGCGCGTACTGCACGGCCCGAGGCCGGTTCGGCGACCTCAACAGTAACCAGGCCTTCAACGGGCAGGACGCGCTGCTGGTGCTCTCGCACGCCGTGGGGATTGACATCTCGGCGCAAGGGCTCCCGCTGCTCGGCGACGTGGACGGCGACGGGGTGACGGGCGCGCGCGACGCGCTGATCATTCTGTCGGCCGCCGTGGGGCTGGACGTGAGCCCGTTCCGGGTGCAGCGGATCGCGGCCGGGCCCTGTGGCGACGCCCGGCGGCCCACCTTCCTGGTGACGCCGGCCCAGGTCACCATGGACCTGGGGCAGGCGGCGCGGCTCATCGCCGTGGCCCGGGATTCCCTGGGGACCGGGCTCGTGGCCACGGATGTGTCCTGGACCAGCAGCGATCCCCTGGTGGCCGAGGTCGGCGCCACGGGCGTGGTGACGGCACTCGCGAGCGGCACGGCGACCATCACCGCGACCCGACGCGGCGCGACCCGTGCCAGCGCCACCGTGGCCGTCTCCGACCGCCGCACCCACTGGGTGGACGCCTTCGCCTTCGCCGCCGACTCGGATCAGATCGGCGCGCCCGAGTTGCCGTTCCGGACCATCGCGCAAGCGCTGTCCTATGCCCAGGGCGGCGATACCGTCATGGTACGGCCCGGGCGCTACGAAGAGTATGCGTACGTCGGCAAACCCGTGGTGATCATGGGCGACACCTCCGGCGGGCGCGCGCGGCCCTTGATCGCGGCGACGGGGGCCTTCAGCACCGGGATCTTGGTGGAGACCGGCGGCCGAGTCGAGCTCCACCGGCTGCGCCTCGACACGCTCTATCAAGCGGTGCACGCGCGATACGTGGACACGCTGCTGGTCCGCGACGTGTTGTTCCGCAGTCCACAGGCGGATGCCTACTACGGCTCGCTCTACGTGGATTCGGCCGAGGTGGTGCTGGTGCAGCGGTCAGAGTTCTTCGGCAGCGGGGTCAACGATTACTACTACTATTACGACAGCGGCGTGTGGGTGGATTGGGCGCGGGTCGTCAGCCTCGACTCGGTGCTCGTCTCGGACTACGGGTACAACGGCGGGGTCTACCTCTATACCGTGGACAGCCTCTTCGTCCGCGGGTCGGTCATCCGGCAGAACTACGGCTACGGGATTTCGTGCAACTACTGTTATGCCGGCGCCGGCGCCGGCGTCGCCGCCGTGCTGACCGGCAATCGCTTCGTCCAGAACAACTACGGGCACGTCTACTTCAACGGCATCCGCCAGGCGCGGTTCGACCACAACGTCCTGGTGGGTGGCGGCTATGACGCGATCAGCCTGTACGGCGACACCCTGAGGACGCTGGTCACCCTGCTAGGAGACTCGATCACCACCCGCCAGGGCGGGTGGATCAACCTGTCCAACTTCGACGCCCTGGGGGTGGACTCGGTGGTGGTGCGGGAGCGCGAGTACGGGTACCCGGACATCCGGGGCGGGCGCATCGCGGCCGTCACCAACACCAAGTTCCTGGAGTTGGAGGGCTACGGGATCAATATCAGCGCTTCCCCGCGCGACTCCTCGCGGCTGGTGCTCCGGAACGTGCAGTTCCACGGCGACTCGGCGGGGAGCGGGTCGTCCGCCTACGCGGTCGTCGCCTACCAGACCTCGGTGGACGCCGACGGCGTCGCCTTGTCCTGGCTGAACGAGCT
>JACPAP010000019.1 GCA_016180765.1 Gemmatimonadota bacterium | reverse complement strand
CCTGCTCCGGATCCTCCAGCGGTACCCAGGCGCCGCGGTCCCACACGATCACCGCGCCGGCGCCGTAGTTGCCTTCCGGGATGATGCCTTCGAAATCGCCGTATTCGATGGGATGCGGCTCCACGTGCACCGCGAGCCGCTTGTCGGCCGGATTGCGCGAGGGCCCCTTGGGCACCGCCCACGACTCGAGCACTCCACGTATCTCGAGCCGCAGATCGTAGTGCAGCCGAGTGGCCGCGTGCTTGTGCACTACGAACAAACCACCGGCCCGCGCACCGGCGGCAACGGTCCCCGCCGGCTCGGGCGTACGCTCGACCGCACGCTTGGCACGGTAGGCCTGTAACCGATCGGTTGTCGGTTCTCGGTTATGGGTGGGGTTCTTGGGCACGGCCGGATGTTAGCGCCGCAAGTGATTGCTCGGCAACATCTTGGCCAACGAGAGGGGGGCGGCGGCGGGGGGGAAACCGACAACCGATAACGCCCTCGTTGCATAACCCGCTGGCCCATCATAGGTTACCAATCCGATGCCCGCGCGCCCCATCGCATCTGCGACCGTTTCATTCGGTTTGGTCTCGGTCCCGGTTCAACTCTACTCGGCGGCCGAATCGTCCGCCAACGTCTCGTTCAATCTGCTCCACAAGAAGTGCAGCTCACGCCTGAAGCAGCAGTACTTCTGCCAGAAGGACGGCGAAAAGGTCGAACGCGACGACATGGTCAAAGGCTACGAGTTCTCCAAGGGTCAGTACGTGCAGTTCACCAAGGACGAGCTCAAGGCGCTGGAGGAGAAGGGCAACAACTCGATCGGCATCACCGAGTTCGTGCCCCTGAAGCACGTGGACCGGATTTACCTGGACAAGGTCTATTTTCTGGGCCCGGACAAGGGCGGCGAGCGGGCCTACAAGCTGCTCGCGGCCGCGCTGGAGCAGACCGGCCGCGCGGCCCTGGGCCAGTACGCGTCACGGGGCAAGCAGTACCTCATCCTGGTTCGGCCCTTGGACGGTGTGCTGGTGATGGAGCAGCTGCACTACCAGGACGAGGTGCGCTCGGCCAAGGAAGTCCCGATCGGCGACGTCGAGATCAAGAAGCAGGAGCTCCAACTCGCCATCCAGCTCATCGAGCAGGCCGCCTCCGACACGTTCCGACCCGAGGCGTACACGGACACGGTCAAGCAGCGCGTCCTGGAGCAGATCCAGCAGAAGGTGGAAGGCCACGAGATCACGGAGGAGCCCACCGAGGCGCCGCAGACCCAGATCATTGATCTCATGGAGGCGCTGAAAGCGAGCCTCGCCAGGGGCAAGGCCAGCGGCGAGCGCAAGCCGGCGAAACGCGCCGCCCAGCCGGCCGCTACGCCCAAGCGCGCCGCGTCCAAGCGCAAGGTCAGCTGACCGGCTATACCACCCAGGACGTCGCCAAACTCCTAGGCCTTTCCGAAGCACAGGTCCGTAACTTTGCGCGGGCCGGGTTTCTCACGCCGAGTCGCGGCCCCCGCGGCGACCTCCGGTTTTCGTTCCAGGACCTGGTCCTGCTCCGCGCCGCCAAGGGCCTGGCCGCGGCCAAAATCCCCGCCCGCCGCATCCGCCGCGCGCTGAAATACCTCCGGGAGCAGCTGCCTCAGGGACGCCCGCTCTCCGCCCTTCGCATTGCGGCGGAAGGCGATCGCATCGTGGTGACCGACGGCGAAACCGCCTGGTACCCCGAGTCGGGGCAGGTGGTGCTGGACTTCACCGTCTCCGAGATCGCCACCAAGGCGGGGCCCATCGCCCGCAAACGGGCCGAGGCGGCGCGGGTGGAGGAAACCCTCTCGGCGGACGAGTGGTACGCGTTGGGGTTCGACCTCGAGGTCACGTCGCCCGACGAAGCCCGGGATGCCTACCGCCGAGCATTGGAGCTGGACCCGCACCACGCCGGAGCGCACATCAACCTGGGCCGGCTGCTCCACGAGGCCGGCCGCCTGGAGGACGCCCTCGGGCATTATCGGCTGGCGCTCCAGGCGAACCCGGACGATTCCACTGCCGCGTTCGATCTCGCCATCGCCCGGAGGACGTGGGGCGCACCAACGAGGCCATCCACGCCTACGAGCAGGCCATCCGGTCCGACCCCAAGCTGGCCGACGCGTACTTCAATCTGGCGCGGCTGTACGAAATCACCGGCAAGCGCGCCGCGGCGTTGCGATACCTGAGTAAGTACAAGCGGTTGGTTGAGTAGGCCGGAGGCGCCTCAGAAGCGGCAGGACGCCGTTGGGTCCCGAGGGGCGCGTTAGTGCCACGGACGCGCGCTCCAATGACCGCTTGCGGTAGCACTACAGTGACCCGAGGGACCCACCGGCGCCCGCCCGCTTCTGCCGCTTTTCCCCCCTCTGCCGTAGCTTCTTACCCAGCCTTCTTCCGGAGCTCCCAATGGGCAAGCTTGCCTTCGGCTTCCTGCTCCTGCTCGTCTCCTTCGCCTTCCTGGCCGGCGCGGGATCCCTGCGCACCCAGGGCCCGCGGCCCGTCGGCGGCCTGCTCCGCACTATCGGGTTGGGACTCGCCGCGCTAGGCGCCGTGCTGATCCTGTTCTCCGCCGTGGTGGTGATCCAGCCCGGGCAGGTGGGCGTGCGGCACGCGTTCGGCTACGTCGATCCGGTGGCGTTGATGCCCGGCATCCGCTTCGTCGCGCCGTGGTCGTCGGTGGAACGCTACTCCACGCGCGAAGAGCAGTTTCCCGAACGCAGCGACGACGTCGAGACCATCTCGGCCCTCTCCAGCGAGCAGATGGGCATGACCCTGGACGTGGCGCTGCGCTGGCAGATCGACCCCCAGCAGGCACCGCACATCTTCACCGAGATCGGCAACGAGGCCCAGATCCACAGCGCGGTGCGAAACGCCATCCGCAACGGGGTGCGGGACGGCATGGTGCAGTTCTCCATCAACGACATCGCCGGCCGCAACCGGATCGCCAACACCATGGAGACCGAGGTCAACTCGGCCCTGGTCACCCAGCCGCGCGCCGGCGGCGAGCCGTTCCGCATCGCGACCGTGACGGCGTTCTTCCTGCGCGATCTCCAGCCCCCGCCTCAAGTGGTCCAGGCGATCAACAACAAGATCGCGCAGGAGCAGCAGATTCAGACCGAGCGCCACCGCGTGGAAGTGGCCCGGCTTCAGTCCGAGCAGCAGCGGCTGCTGAACGTGACCCTCACCGCCGAGGCGCTGACCAAACAGTACCTGGAGGTGCTGCACGACATGCGGCAGTCCAATAACCTGGTGATCCTGGTGCCCACGGAAGGCGGGGTGCCGATGCTGAATCTCGGGGACTTGAGGAGCAATCTGAGACGGCAGTAAGGGTGAGCGGTGCGCGGTCGCCCACCCTTATTTCTTCAGCTCGCTCCTCAGCCGCTTCACCACCGTCTTGACCACCTTGATCCGGGCCCACAGCTTGTCGTTCGCCTCGACCAGCACCCAGGGCGCGTCATCCGTGCTGGTACGCTCCACCATGTCCGCCGCCGCGGCCTCGTAGGCGTCCCACTTGGCGCGGTTTCCCCTGCCGGTGCTTAAACCGCTTGAACTGCTCGTCCGGACCGATCGCCAACCAGAACTTGAGCACGACGGTGCCGAAGTCGGTGAGCTGCTCTTCGAAGGCGTTGATCTCGGAATAGGCGCGCCGCCAGTCCTCCGGCGCGCAGAAGCCCTCGATCCGCTCCACCAACACCCGCCCGTACCACGAGCGGTCGTAGATGGTGATGTGCCCGTGGCGCGGCAGGTCCCGCCAGAAGCGCCAGAGATAGGGATGCGCGCGTTCCTCGTCGCTGGGCGCCGCCACCGACGTCATGCGGTAGAGCCGCGGATCCACGGCCGCCGTGAGGCGGCGAATGACCCCACCCTTCCCGGCCGCATCCGGCCCCTCGAACACCAGAATCATGGAGCGCTGCGAGTCATGCAGCTTCCGCGCCAGCCGCCCGAGCTCGGCCTGGTACTCCCCCAGCACCCGGTCGTACTCCCGGTCGGCCAGCTTCTTCGCGAGGTCCAGCTCCCGGATGATGTTTCCCTCGCGCCGGGTGGGGAGCGTCGCCGTGGCCGGTGGATCGGCCGCGGCAGGCGCGCCGGCGGCCTGCTCCGCCAGGCACTCCCGGATCGCGTGAAGCAGCGTCTTCGTCACGGTGAGGTTGCGGTAGTGCTGGTCCAGCGCGTCCACGATGGTCCAGGGCGCGTACCCCGTGCTGGTGAGCTGCAGGGCGCGCTCCGACACCGCGCGAAACGCGTCGTAGTCCTTGAAGAACCTCCACGTGTCCTTGCTCACCCGCCACCGGAGCCGGGGGTCCTGCTTCATCTCCTTGAGCTTCTTCTTCTGCGCTCCCTTGGCGAGGTGCAGCCAGAACTTGAGGACCAGCACGCCCTCGTTGGTCAGCATTTGCTCGAAGTCCGCCATCCGCCGCAGCTCGCGCTCGAACTCCAGCTCGTTGATGCGGTCGAACACGCGATCAATGATGGGCTCCGAATACCACGACCCGAACAGGATCGCGATCTTCCCCTTGGGCGGCAGCACCCGCCAGAAGCGCCAGAACCGGGGCCGCTCGCGCTCCTCGTCGCTCACCTCCCACAGGGGATGGGTCTCGATCCCGCGGGCGTCCATCCACTCGAGCAGCAACCCGACCGTTTCCTCTTTCCCCGCCCCCTCGGCCCCGCCCACGAGCACCACCACGGCGCGCTGCGATTGAGCCAGGCCCCGCTGCACCTCCAGCAGCCCCGCCCGGACCTCCGGCTCCTGCTTCTCGTACGCCGCCTTGCTGACGCGATGCCCGACTTCCGCCGCCTCGAACATGGCCGCCTCGGGAACGGGGAGGCTGAGATAGTAGGCCGCCGGTGGAGTCGCGGCAAATGGCGGGTGAAGGGCGCTTCATGCGGTAGCGAGAGCGGGGGTGGGTCCCCGGAGCGCGCGTCAGTGGAGCGCGCGCCTTGGTAACTCCCATCGTCTGTGGCGCGCGCGGAACTGCAGCGCGCGGAGGGGACCCCCCCACGCTCTCATCGCATAAGGAGTTCTTCGATCGCGCGCCGCCGCTCGGGATCCAGGCGCGCCAGCTCCAGCGCCGCGCGGGAGAGCGTGCGGTATAGCTCCGCGTCCGGGCCGTGCAATACCGCCAGATGCCGGCGAACCGTCTCGATGTCTCCCCGCGCCACCGGCCCGGTGAGCGCGGCCCTTGGGCCCGCGGCCCGCACGTTCTCCAACGCTCCGGCCATCAGCGTGGCGAGGGCCTTGCGGGCCGCGTCGTCGGTCAACCCGGCGCTCACGAACAGCCGTTGCGCCACCCCCGCCAACGTCACCACGAAGTTGGACGCCACCACCGCGGCCGCGTGGTAGAGCGGCTTATGGTCCGCGGCGATCGGCACCGGTTCCATACCGACCCCACGCGCCAATGCGGTGGCGACTTCCACCGCTCGGGCATCCCCTTCCACCGTCGCCACGGCGCCCTCGAGCCGCTGGGGTGCGGTCTGGGGATCGCTCAGCGTCTGGAGTGGGTGCAACGACCCCAGCGCCGCCCCCGACGACTCCAGCGGCGACAGGGCCTCACGACCCAGGGCGCCAGACAGGTGGAGCACCACCTGGGTCTCTGTCACCCGGCCCGAGGCCGCCAGGTCCGAGGCGACGCCCAGGACCGCATCGTCAGGCACCGCGAGGATGATGACGTCCACCTGGGAGAGCCAGGTTGGGCTCGGGCCCGCGGACAAGGTGAGGGGCGGCGGAACCGGCTTGGCCCGGCGCCCGTGGAGGCGCACCACGTAATCGGCGCGGGCCAGCGCGAGCCCCAGACTGACGCCCGCGCGACCCGCGCCGATGATGCCGACCGTCGTGGCCACGACGGCGAGGCTTAGTCCTGCGCCGGCCTCTGGGCGAGCGCCAGCAGCTCCTTGGGGGTGCGCGCCTTGGTCACCAGCTCCACCGCGCGCTTCACCTGCACGTCTTCCGATACCCGCCGCGCGAACTCCGCCGGCCGCCCGAACACGTACCGCGTGATCTCGAACTCCAGCTGCTCGGCGACGAGGCCGGCGGCGCCCTCCCACTGCGCCTCGGACAGCCGGGCCCCGCGGGCCCGGAGCCGCCGCAGCAGCTCGCCCCGCATCGCGGCGGTCACCTCGAACGACGGGCTGTTGATCAGGTTCTGGCCCTTGAGCTCGAGCGCGTAGCTGGTGAGCACGTCCCGGTAGGCGGGCGTGTTCCCGCCCAGCGCCCGCGCGAATTCCTTTTCGCCGTCCGTGAGCGTATCGGCCCGGACGGTCACGTCCGGACGGATGCCGCCGCCCCCATAGACCGTGCGACCCCCAGCCGTGCGGAACACTTGCAGTGTGTCGCTCGCGGCCGAGTCAGGAGGCTGGCCTGGCTCCTCCGCCGCTTCCGGGGACTCTTGCGCGCGAAGCGCCAGCGGGTCGAACTGCCGCCCCGTAGTCCGCTGAATGGTCCGTCCGCTGGGCGTGAACCACCGCCCGGTGGTGAGCTTGAGGGCCTCCCGCCCATTCAGGTTGTAGACCGTCTGTACCAGGCCTTTGCCGAAGGTGGGCGTCCCCAGCACCAGGGCGCGATCATGATCCTGGAGCGCCCCGGCGATGATCTCCGCCGCGCTGGCCGTGCCGCCGTCCACCAGCACGACCACTGGCATCCCGGGCCACCGCTCGGGACGCTCGGCCCGGAATTTCTGCGAGGCGCCCGGCGCCCGCCCCCGGGTCTCCGCCACCACGTCGCCCCGCGCCAGAAACAGGTCCGACACGGCCACGCCCTGGTCCAGCACGCCGCCCGGGTTACCGCGCAGATCGACGATCAGGGACTTGGCGCCCCGCTGCCGCAGCGAATCCACCGCCTTGCTCAGCTCGGCCGCGGTGGTCTCGCTGATGCTGGAATTGACGAACGACACGTACGCCACCTCGCCGCCGCCCAACGCCCCGGCGTATTGCATCGACGTCACGTGAATCCGGGCCCGCGTGGGCTCAAACCGCAGCGGATCCGGCACCCCCGGCCGAACGATGGTGAGCTTCACCTTGGTCCCCGGAGGCCCGCGCAGCTCGCGCACCGCACGCTCGTTGTCCCAGCCCCGGGTGGACTCGCCGTTGATCTCCACGATCCGGTCGCCGGTCTGGATGCCCAGCGCCTCCGCCGGCGTCCCGGCGATGGGCGCGATCACCGTGATCCAACCGTCCCGCACGTCGATCTGCATCCCCACGCCGGCGTAATTGCCGGTGGTCGAAAGCTCCAGGTCCCGGAGGTCCCGCTCCCGCAGGTAGGTGGTGTAGGGATCGTTCAGCTGGCGCAACATGCCGTCGATGGCCATGTCGTACAGCTGCCCCTCGTTCAACGAGTCCACGTAGTACTCGGCCACGTAGGTGAGGACGTCATCGAACAGCCGCGCCTTCTGATAGACGTTCTGGCCCCCCGGCGAGCCGCGCTGCAGCAACCAGCCTCCCGACAGGAATGCCACCACCGCCACCAATGTCGGTACCAGAACGCGCTGGCTCTTCATGCCGTACCTCCGTGAGTACCCGATGGGTGCTTCAAACCCGGCTCGCCGGGAATAAGTTCCTTGACTACTCGCCGCACGGCGTCCCACGCCTGCTGCTCCACCGCCTCCACCGAGCGCGTCGCGTCGAGATGCACCACGCTGGGGCCCTCCGCGGCCGCGAACGCCCGGGCCACCCGATCGTGCAGCCGGCGCTCAGCGCCCTCGATCCGGTCGTGGGCCCGCCCGCTTACCGCGAGACGTTCCAGCCCCACGTCCGCCGGCAGGTCCAGCACCAGCGTCACATCCGGCCTGAGTCCGCCGGTCGCCAGGCGGTTCGCCGCCAGCACCGGCTTGCGCGGCAGCTCGCGACCGGCGATCTGATACGCCTCCGTGGACAGCTCGAACCGATCGCTCAACACCACCTGCCCGGCAGCCAGGGCCGGACGAATCACCTTGGTTACCAGGTCCGCCCGCGCCGCCAGCATCAGGAACAACTCGGCCAACGGACTGGCCCCGAGGCTCGGGTCCAGCACGGCCCGACGCGCCATTTCGGCCAGCGGGGTCCCGCCGGGCTCACGGACCTCCGTCACCGTGAGGCCGGCCTCGCGCAGCCGTGCCGCCAGACGCTTCACCAGCGTGGTCTTGCCGGCTCCGTCAGGACCTTCCACCACCAGGAACGCGCCCGGCACGTGTCTCGTCAGCTCAGCGTGATGATCGGGCTCGCCGCGCCTTGGCGGATGCCGTCCAGGATGTGCTCGTTCACCCGCACCATCAGCTTGTCGAAGTTGGCCTGCGCGACGACCATCCCCTGATAGACCGGATCCGCCTGCACCTGACTCAGCACCTGCTCGTAGGCGGCGCGTTCCGCGTCCGAGGGCGTCTCGCCCCGCTCCATGGCACGCTCCAGCGCTTCGGCCAGCTCCTGAAGGCGCCGAAGCTGGGTCCCCAACTCCTTGGCGTCCTGCAACCGATCCTGCGCCCGCTGGAGCGCCTTGTACTCCTCGGTCTGCCCGATCTGCCGGCCCAGGTCTTCGGCTTTCTGGGGGATCACGCACGTTCCTTTCTGACCAACAGAAAGCGGGGTCGGTCGAACACGTCGCGCTCGACCCGCACGTCCCTGAAGCCGGAGACCCAGGCAAGCCCGGCAGACTGCTCCGCCCTCCGGGAATCTACCTCCAGCGCCACCAGACCGCCCGGCGCCAGGTACTCCCCTGCCCGCTCGAGAATGGCCCGGGTGTGGGCCAGACCGTCGGGACCGCTCACCAGGGCCTCCCGGGGCTCGAAGTCGCGCACGCCGGGATCCAATTCAGCGTACTCCGGCTCGGCAATGTAGGGCGGGTTGGAGACGATCAGGTCGAAGCGCTCCCCCACCACCGGCTCGAATAGGTGGCCCAACCGAAACTCGGGCAGGCGCTCCGGACCCACCCGCTCGGCGTTCGCCCGGGCCACCGCCAGCGCGTTCGGTGACACGTCGGTGGCCACGATCCGCGCGAATCGTCCTTCCGTCGCCAGGCTAAGCGCGATGCAACCGCTCCCGGTACCCAGGTCGAGTACCGTTCCCCCTTCCCCGTTCCCCCAACGGCCACGGGCCCACGCCAACACCTGCTCAACCAACCCCTCGGTTTCAGGCCGCGGGATGAGAACGCGTCGATCCACTACCAGGTCCAACAGTCGGAACCCTGCTATTCCCTCGGCATAAGCCCGCGGCTCCGCCACCCGCACGGTCTCCCCCGTCACGGATGTCTCCGCGCTCTCGGCGGTTCCTGCCGCTACGCCTGGCACGATGTCAGACCCCAACCCGCTCCTCCCGATACGCCAGCTCGAGTTGGTCCATCAGCTCATCGAGATCGCCGTCAATCACGTCCGCCAACCGATGCAGCGTGAAGTTGATGCGGTGATCCGTCACCCGATTCTGCGGGAAGTTGTAGGTCCGGATTTTGGCCGAACGGTCGCCGGTGCCCACCATGTTGCGGCGCTCGCGGCTCCGCGCCGTCTCCTGCTCCGCGATCAACCGGTCCAGGAGGCGCGCGCGCAACACTTCCAGCGCCCTGATCTTGTTCTGAAGCTGGGACTTCTGGTCCTGACAGGTCACCACCAGCCCGGTCGGCAGGTGGGTCACGCGCACCGCGCTGTCGGTGGTGTTGACGCTCTGGCCGCCGGGGCCCGAGGAACGAAAGACGTCGATCTTGAGGTCCTTCTCCTCCAGCTGGACGTCCACCTCCTCCGCCTCCGGCAGCACCGCCACCGTGGCCGCGGAGGTGTGAATCCGGCCCTGCGCCTCGGTGACCGGCACCCGCTGGACCCGATGCACCCCGGATTCGTGCCGGAGTCGTCCGTAGACCCGATCACCGCTCACCTTGAAGATCGCTTCCCGCACCCCGCCCAGATGGCCCTCGGACAGCGCCACGACTTCCGTCTTCCAGGCCCGGCGCTCCGCGTAGCGGAGGTACATGCGTAACAGGTCGGCCGCGAACAACGCGGCCTCGTCCCCGCCGGTTCCGGCGCGGATCTCGACAAGGGTGTCGCGGTCTTCCAGCGGGTCCCGGGGCACGAGCAGCTCATGGAGCAGGGCCTGGGCCGCTTCCACCTCCGGCCCCAGCCGCGCGACGTCCGCACGCGCCAGCTCGGCCAGCTGCGGGTCCGGGTCTCGCGCCAGCTCCCGAGCCTGCGTCAACTGGTCGGTGAGCTTGCTCAGGCGGTGCGCTGCGTGCCGAATGCGGTCCAGCCGGGCGTGTTCCTGACCCAGCGCCTTGAGCTTGACCGGGTCCCGCGCCGTGGCGGGATCCGCCAGCTCACGCTCCACCTCTGCCGCGCGGGCGAGCGCGGCTTCGAGCCGCGCCTCCACGGGTCAGGCTCCCTTGGCCTCGGCTGGGGCTCCGTAGCGCTGGCGGAAGCGCTCGACCCGCCCCGCGGTGTCCACCAGCTTCTGCTTGCCGGTGAAATACGGATGGCAGCGGGCGCAGATCTCGACGTGGATCGAAGGCAGCGTGGAGCGGGTCTCGAAGGTATTCCCGCAGGCACACTGCACCACGGCCCGCCGATACTTGGGATGAATACCGGACTTCACGGGGCTAACTCCGGGCGCCCCGGGGGCGCCTGTAAGAGAGCCGGAAATATAAATAGGTCAGGAACTTGCCATCAAGCGCAGGCGGTTTGACAGGCGCCGCCGGCCCGAATATGCTTGGCGGCACTACATCGACTTCCCAGCGAGACTCGTGCCGATGACCCTCGCCCCGGTCCTGCGCCGCGTGCCGCTCTTTGCCGAGCTGAGCGAGACCGAAATCGCCCGTCTGAGCGATATCGCCCGGGACCGGAGTTACCCCAAGAACAGCGTCATCCTGTTCGAGGACGACCCCGGCGACGCGCTCTACGTCGTGGTCACCGGGCTGGTGAAGGTGGTCCTGATCGGCGAAGACGGCCGCGAGGTCATCCTGTCCGTCCTCAAGGACGGCGATTTCTTCGGCGAGATGTCGCTGATCGACGACCAGCCCCGCTCGGCGCACGTGATCGCCATGGAAGACTCCAGTTTCCTGGTGCTGCGGCGCGAGGATTTCCAGCACCGGCTCCGGGAGGCCCCCAGCATCGCCCTGGGCATGCTCAGGGCCTTGTCCCGCCGGCTGCGGGAAGCGGACGAGAAGATCGGCGGCCTGGTGCTGCTGGACGTCAACGGGCGGGTCGCCAAGCTGCTCCTCAGCATGGCGGACGAGAACGACGGCGTCCACATCACCCGCCGCGTGACCCACCATACCATCGCCCAAATGGTGGGGTCCAGCCGGGAGACCGTCTCCCGCACCATGCGCGACCTCGCCGACCGTGGCTTCATCGAGGTCACGCGCAAGGCGATCACCATCCGCAACCGCTCGGCCCTGCAGACGGCCGCCGGCCGGTGAGTGAGGGGCATCACAGCTTGGCCTCGCCATCTCTCCTGAGCTTGCCCAACGTGACCTCGCGAACCGTCGCATGGCCTACCGTGTAACCATCTGGGGAGCGCGCGGGTCGATCCCGACCCCGGGACCCGACACCGCACGCTACGGAGGGAACACGGCGTGCGTCGCGGTGGAGGGCCTGGGCGCAGATCAAGGATGTCTCGTCATCCTCGACGCGGGGACCGGCATCCGGCTGCTGGGCGGGGAGCTGGTCCGACTCGGCGGGAAGGACCCCTTGAGTGTGGACCTGCTGTTGAGCCACACCCACTGGGACCACATTCAGGGCCTGCCGTTCTTCGCGCCGTTTTTCGGGAAGGGGAACTGCATTCGGATTTGGGGGGCGAAGCAGGGCGAAGTGGACCTCGAGGTGATCCTCCGGCAGCAAATGCATCCGGTGGTGTTCCCGGTGCCGCTGGACGAGGTGGCTGCCGAATTGACGGTGGAGCACGTGGACGCGCAATCCTTTGAGATAGATGGATTTGCGGTGCGTGCCATGCGGCTCCGACACCCCGGAAACACGCTGGCCTACCGGCTCACGCCCGCCGGTGGAGGTGCCAGTATGGCCTACGTCACAGACAACGAGTTGGGTCCGGGTGGAGATTATGGGGAACCGCGCAGCTGGCGTACCGACTTCGTCGAGTTCCTCCGCGGCGTGGACGTCCTGATTCACGATGCCATGTTCACGCCGGACGAGCTGGAGCACCACCGCGGCTGGGGGCATTCCTCGTTTCTGGAGGCCGTGACCCTCGCGAGGGACGCCCGGGTGAAGCGGCTGGTGCTGTTTCATCATCGCCCCGAGCGCGACGATGCCGGCATGGACGGGCTGGTGAAGCAAGCCCGCGCGGCCGCGAAGAAGACGAACGCGTCGCTGGAAGTCATGGCAGCGACCGAAGGTTTGCAGTTGACCCTCTGACGTAAGGAGATCGTATGCGGTGGCGTTCGGTATGGGGCCTCGCCCTTGCGGCCGGGCTGGCGGCGCCGGTAGCGCAGGGACAGGATTCGCGGCCCGGCATCGCCGTTTTCCCGTTCGAGAACGGCGGCTCGTACGGCCAGGACCAGGAGAACTTCGACGCCCTGCAGGTGGGGCTGCAGCAGATGTTTCCGGATCGTGGAGCGCGGCCGCATCAAGGACCTCCTGGCGGAGCAGGATCTGGGGGCCAGCGGCCGGGTGGACGCGAATACGGCGGCCAAGCTCGGCAAGATCGTGGGCGCCCGCTACGTGGTGCTGGGCGGGTTCATTGATTTTTACGGCGATTTCCGCATCGACGCGCGGATCGTGAACGTCGAGACCACGGAGCTGGTGAAGGTCACCAAGGTGAGCGACAAGCGGGACAAGTTGTACGGACTCATCGTGAACCTCGCCGGCAGCATCACCCGGGACGTGAACCTCCCGCCCCTGCCGCGCCAAGCCATGGAGCAACGCGAGTCGCGCCAGGTGCCGACGGAAGCGTTGCAGCTCTACTCCCGAGCCTTGGTGTACGCGGATCGAGGGGACACCGCGCGGGCCGCCGAGCTGTTCAACCGGGCCATCGAAGTCTTCCCGGAATACACCGAGGCCCAGGAAGGCTTGCGGCAGTTGAAGCAAGGGTAATAGCGTAGGCGCGTGCTCGCGCCGATCGCAGTCATCGGAACCCAGGTAGCGCGCCAGGTGGCCCGGGTCGGGGCCCTGGCGCGCTTTTCGTTCAGCGCGTTCCAGGCCTGGGGGACCCTGCCGGCCGCCGGGCGGCGGGTGGCGCGACGGGTCTTCCTCAACCAACTGTGGTTTACCGCGCTTCAGGCGATCCCGCTGGTGATTGTCCTGTCCAGCATTCTGAGCTTCCTGGTGATCTCCCAGGCGGTCCGGGAGCTGGGCCGGATCGGCGCAGTCGAGCTCATCGGCACCCTGATGGTGGTGGCCATCGTCCGCGAGCTGGGACCCCTGCTCACGGCCCTGGCGGTGGCCGGGCGCTCCGGCACGGCCATCGCCGCCGAGCTGGCGACCAACAAGGTGATGGGCGAGGTGGACGCCCTGGAGGGTATGGGCATCGACCCGGTGCACTACCTCGTCCTGCCGCGCTTCGGCGCCGCGATCGTCTCGGTCTTTTCGCTCACCATCCTGTTCGACGGGGTGGCGATTCTGGCGGGACTGGTGGCGGCGCTGGCCAACGACATGAGCGCCGCCCACTACTTCGACATCGTGCTCCGGTCGCTGGCGTTCCGCGACGCCAGCGTCACGCTGATCAAGGGCCTGGTCTTCGGGACCATCATCGGCACGGTGCCGAGCTTCCATGGCCTGGCGGTGCGCCGGGCGGCCACCGAGGTACCGATCGCTTCGAGCCATGCGGTGGTGGGGAGCATCCTCGCCATCTTTTTGTGTTCGGCGCTCTTCGTGGCGGTGAGCTGATGGGCGTCCCTCCGCTGTCGTTCGAGCAGGTCACGGTGGGTGACGGCACCCCGTCGGTGGTGAGCCTCGAGGTCCCCGGACATCGCGCGGTGTGCGTGCTGGGGGACGAGGCGAGCGGCGTGGGGAGCCTGGGGCGGTACGCGCTGGCCCTGGACCGCCCGCCCACGGGGCGGGTGCTGGTGCTGGGGGAGAACCTGGCGGAGCTGCCGCGGCGCGCCGCGCTCGCGTTCCGCCGCCGCGTGGGATACCTTCCCGCCGGAGACGGGCTGTTGCAGAATCTGACGCTCTACGACAACGTCGCGTTGCCGCTCCGCTTCGGGAGCGACCGGAGCGAGATCGACATCGACGGACGCATCCAGGTGATGCTCACCATGCTGCGGCTCCAGCACGTGGCGAAGCTGCGGCCCGCCCGAGTGAACGAAGAGGAGCGGCGCCGCGCGGCGCTGGCCCGGGCGCTGGCGTTCGATCCGGAGCTGGTGATCCTGGAGCAGCCGTTCGACGGCCTCACCACGCGGGCCGCGGCCCAGCTCCTGGAGCTGGCGCGAGGCGGCGAGTTGGCCGTGGGAGCGCGGCGTAGCGTGTTCATCGTGGGGCAGAGCTTGCCCGAGGTCCTCAAGGCCCGCGTCGAGTTGCGCTATCGCCTGGCCCGCGGGCGGCTCGAACCGGAGAACTGATCTGGCGGCTACGCAGGACTTTCAGCGGCGCGACCTGCTCACCGGGTTGTTCGTGCTGGGCACGATTGGCGTGATTCTGGGGACGCTGATCATCACCAGCGGCGTGCTGGAGCGGCGGTACGACGTCTACATGCGGGCGGCCAGCGCCCAGGACCTGACCCAGGATACCCGG
>JACPAP010000018.1 GCA_016180765.1 Gemmatimonadota bacterium | reverse complement strand
AACGGCGGCCATGATCAAGGACGGCTGGCTCTACACCGGCGACCTGTGCCGCATTGATGACGAGGGCTTCTGCTTCATCGTGGGGCGAAAGAAGGACATGATCCTGTGCAGCGGGTTCAACGTCTATCCGGACGAGATCGACCGGGTGCTGATGGGCCACCCGGCCATTCTCGAAGCTGCCACCATCGGCCTTCCCGACCAGAAGCGGGGCGAAACGGTGAAGTCGTTCGTCGTGTTGCGCCCCGGGCACCAGCTCAGTGCCGACGAGGCCGTGGCCTACTGCCGCGAGAACCTGGCGCCCTACAAGGTGCCCCGTGCGGTCGAGTTCCGGGACGCGCTCCCGCGGAGTTCGGTCCTGAAGATCCTGCGCCGGGAGCTGCGTGCTCAAGAACTCGCGAAGCTCGAGAAGCGGTGAGGGAGGCGGTGGGGGTCCCTCCTAACGCGCCCGTCGGGACCCCCACCGCCGCCCTCATCGCTCACCACGATGGCGTCCCTGGCAGAGCTGAATCGGCGACTGGTGTCCTGCCGGCGCTGCCCGCGCCTGGTCGCCCACCGCGAGCACATCGCCCGCACTCGGAAGCGCCAGTACCGCGACTGGACCTACTGGGGGAAGCCGGTCCCGGGCTTCGGGGATCCGAATGCCCGGCTGCTCCTCGTCGGCCTGGCCCCCGGGGCCCACGGATCCAACCGCACCGGCCGCATGTTCACCGGCGACGCGAGTGGAGATTGGCTGTACCAGGCGCTCCATCGTTTCGGGTTCGCCAGCCAGCCGACCTCCCGCTCCGCCGACGACGGCCTGACCCTCATCGACTGCTACATCACCGCCGCTGCCCGGTGCGCACCGCCCGGCAACCAGCCCGCGCGCCAGGAACTCGACACCTGCCGGCCCTATCTCGAGCGGGAGGTTCAGCTGCTCCCCAACGTGCGCGTGGTGCTGGCGCTGGGGAGGATTGGGCATGAGGCGTGGCTCCGGGCGTCGGGCTGGTGGGAGCGGCTGCCGGCGGGCCAACGACCGCGCTTCGCGCACGGGCGGGTGACGCGGATCCCGGACGGGCTCACGCTGGTGTGCACCTACCACCCGAGCCGGCAGAACACCAACACGGGAAAGTTGACGAGAAGGATGTGGCACGGGGTGTTCCGGCGGGTGCGGAGGCTGCTGGACGAACGTGAGGAATGAGATGAGAGCGCCGGTGGGTCCCTCCGGTCGCTGTAGTGCTACCGCAAACGCGGCGTTGGAGCGCCCGGCCGGGGCACTAACGCGCCCTTCGGGACCCACCGGCGCTCTGGTCTCACTTCCCCGCGCTATCCGGTTTCGCCCGCAGACTCGAATCCGCCGGAAACAGCTGGGGCAACCGCCACGACTCGACCCGATACACCGTTCCGCCCTCCGCCCGTTGCACGTACCACCAACTGGCGGTCGAATCGAAGAGTAATCCGGCCAGCGGCGTCGAGCGGCCCACCAGAGTCAATCGCCGGTTGGGGCGCCGGAAGTCGAGCGAGTCAGCCTCGGCCGGCGTGGGGAACCCGCCCGCCTGCAAGGTGCGATACTGCTCCAGCATCCGCCGCACGGCCCCGGAGTCGGCCCGGGCCCCCGTAGCAAACCGCCATCCGGCGTCATCGCGGCGCAAGGCGTAGCCGCCGCGCCCCAGCTGCACCCGCACCTCGCGCACACTGTCGGGCTCCACGGCGGCGACCAGCTTGTCGCGCCAGTCGTCCAGTTGCCGTTCCACCACGTTGCCGAGGTCCGCGCCAATCAGGTAGACCTGGTTTTCGCCCGGGCGCCGGGCGTACATGCCCTGCCACCCCGGGCCTCGGCCGCCCACGATGACGCCTGCCAGCAACTGCCCGCCCTTGATCAGCTCCAGGCGCTTCCCGCTGGAGGAATCCACCCCCAGCTGCGCGTGTGAAGTAGGGCTTTGCGCCACCAGCTCCGCGCAGCTGGTGTCCTTGAGACCATTGAAGAGATCCGTCACCGCCTGGCTGGACGCGAGATGGCCGTTGACCGACCAGGTGTCGGCCCGCTTCACCAGCATCAGCGTGTCCGTGGCCCGGAAGATCTTCACCGTATCCACGTCCGCCGGGGTGAGCTTGGGCAGATCGAACCGCGCGGCCGTGGTATCGCTACCGGTACCGAATATCTCGGCCAGGCCCCACAGGATCAGCAACACGACCAGGGCGATAGCGATCCGCTGGAGTTGCTTGGGGTTCATGCCGCCCTCCCCGACGGTTCCGCCGCGCCCGCCGGGTGGGCCGCGTCCGCCGGGCGATAGGGCCGCCGGGACAGCTGCCGCCGGCGCCACAGGTGGACCGCCGCCACCACGATCAGCAGGACCGGGACGCCGAACACGTTGGCGTACTTGACGCCGTCCCGCAGCGTGTCGCTGGAGAACACCAGCGGGGGCGGCGTCCGCACCTTGGCCCGGATCGAGATCAACGATTCATCCTGCCCCAACCAGTCCACCGCGTTCAACACCACGGAGAGATTCTCCGGAGCGTTTTGCGCGTTGCGGTCGCTCGCGAAGTCGCTGCTCCCGATCACCACCACCCGACCCTTGGGCCCCGTGACGCCGTCCGCCGCCAGCGGATTCACCTGCAGGCCCATCACCCGCGGGCTCAGGCTGTCGGTCGGGAATCGCTGGGTCGGCTCCAGGAACGCCTGGCCCACGGTGACCCCCGCCGCCCGGCTGGTGACGAAGAGCGGCGTGAGGGTACCGGGCTTCGCGGTCGAGGTGTCGAGGCTGCTGGACCAGGGAAGGAAGATGCCGTCGCTCTCCTGGTTGATGGCCGACGCGTGGGTGCTCAGGGCCCGTACCCAATAGGGATACTGGACCAGGACCCGCATCCCGAACTGGGTGGGCATCGCCACGCGCTCGTTGGACGCCAGGTCGTACACCATGTCCGAGCGCACCGACACCCCGTACGGCTCGAGTAGCTCGTTCCACGCCACCCGGCGCGCGGTGGCGAACGGAGTCCGTACCGGGAGCTCCATCCCTCCGGCCATGAACAGGGCGCTGCCGCCGTCGGCCAGGAAGTCGGCGAATTGCTGCCGCTGCAGGTCCGACAGCGAGTCGGGCGAGCCGGCCACGACCAGCACCCGCACGCTGTCCAGCCGCGCCGAATCGGGCCCCAGGTACAGTGACTGCACCTCGTAGTTCTCGCTTAGCGCTTCGCGCAACGACTGAAAGCTGCCGCCGACCTGGGGGTTCTCCGCCGGCGTCGCGAGCGCCACCTTGGGCCGGTCCTTCACGGTCAATGCTCGAATGAACGACGAAAGCCGATACTCCAGATCGTCGGTCCGTTGCACGAAGGGGATGGTCCTGGTCTGGCCGGCGTACTGCAGGGCGATCCCCAGATAGCCTTCCTTCACCTGCAGCTCAGCGCGGCCTACCACGTTGAACTGGACCGCCGGGACACCTACGTTCCGGGCGTCATCGCGGGCCGTGCTGTCGCTCGCGGGGTCGCCGTACACCACCCGGACTTTTCCCTTGCCCGCCGAGCGGTAGTCGCTCAGCACGTCGCGCAGGTCCCGCTGGGTAAGCGCGATCTCCGCCGGGAGCTCCTTGGACGCGAACACCTTGATGGTCACCAGATCGGGGAGACTGCCGGCCAGCTGCTTGGTGGCGCGAGACAGGGTGTAGGCGTTCCCCGGCGTCAGGTCCAGCCGGCCGCCGATGCGCCGCCCGAACAGATTGACTACCACCAGCGCCGCCACCAGCAGGGCCACGCCCAAGCGGAGGCGCTTCAACGTCTCACCCTTGGGCGTGAGCTTGCGGGTCATCAGCGCCAGGTATGCCAGGGAGAGGAAGATCGCGGCCAGCGTCGCGAAGTAGATCGCGTCACGGAGGTCGATCACGCCCCGCGCGATGTTCTGGAAGTGGGACAGCACTCCCAGCTGAGCGGCAATGGTGCCCAGCACCGGAGGCAACCCGACCAGGAGTGGGTCCAGGCCCACCAGCACCAGCACGAACATCACGGCCACCGACACGATGAACGCCGTGATCTGGTTCCCGGACAAGCTGGAGGCCCACACGCCCACGCCACCCAATCCTAGACTCAAGAGGGCGGCGCCGACATACTGCGCCACCACCACGCCCACCTCCAGGTCGGCCCCGATCGAGAGTCCCACCGGAATCGGCAGCGTCAATGCCAGCGCCAACCACAGGAACAGGACCTGTCCCAGGTACTTGCCCGCCAACAGCTCGGCTTCGCTGATGGGCTGGGCCAGCACGACCTCCAACGTGCCGCTGCGGGACTCCTCGGCCAGGGCCCGCATGGTCACCGCCGGCACAAAGAAGAGGAATACCCAGGGCAGCAGGTCGAGCATGGGCCGGAGCGACGCCGCGTGCATCACGTAGGCCTGGCGGAAGAACAGGAAGTCGTTGACCGCGATGAACACCACCAGCAGGATGTAGCCCGTCGGGTGGTCGAACAACGCCTTCAGCTCGCGACGGGCGATGGTCCAGGCGGCCCTCATGCCGGCACCCCCTCCTCCGGGGCCGCGGTCGTGAGCTGGCGGAACAGCGCCTCCAGGCTTCCCGCCTGCTGATGCAGCTCGTACAGCGTCCAGCCGTTGCTCTTGGCCAGCTCGAACACGTGAGGCCGGAGGTCGCGGCTCCCGTCGGCCGTGAGCGTAACGGCTACCCGACCCTCACCCCGCAGCACCTGGTCCACGCTCCGCACGCCCGGCAGTGCGCGCAGCTGCTCGGCCACGCCGGCGCCCTTGGCCTCCACGCTGATCTGCACCGCGCCTTCGGCCCGGGCGATCAAATCGTGCACCCCGCCTTCCGCGGCGATCCGCCCCTGATGGATGATGAGGAGCCGCGAGCAGGTGTGCTGCACCTCGGGGAGCACGTGGGTGGACAGGATCACCGTTCGGTCCTTGCCCAGGTCCCCGATGAGCCGGCGGATCTCCACCCGCTGATTGGGATCCAGCCCCTCGGTGGGCTCGTCCAGGATCAGGATGTCCGGCTCATGGAGGATCGCCTGCGCCAGTCCCACCCGCTGCCGGTATCCTTTGGACAGCTCGCCGATGGGGCGGTAGAAGACGTCCTCGGTGGCCGTGGACTGCACCGCGGCGTCGATCGCCTGGTCCCGCTCGGGACCCTCGAGCTCGCGGAGGCTGGCCACGAAGCGCAGGTACTCCGTCACCAGCATGTCGGAATAGAGCGGGTTGTTCTCCGGCAGGTAGCCGATCCGCCGTTTGGCGTCCCGTCCGACCTCGGCCAGGGGGACGCCGTCCAGCCGGATCTCTCCGCGGTCGGGCTCGAGGTACTGGGTGATCATGCGCATGGTGGTGGACTTCCCCGCGCCGTTGGGGCCCAGGAATCCCACCACCTGGCCGCGATCCACTGTGAAGGAAATGTCGGCCACGGCGGTGACGCCGCCGAAGGACTTGCTGACGCCGGTCAAGGTGAGCAGCGACATGGTCATGGCTGTGAGGTGGAGCACATTCTAACCAGGCCCCGATGGGTGGTTCAAGGGGCCCAACAACGTTGTCCGGACAACGCCACTTGCACGCCGGCGCCTGGCCACCTACTTTATACTACAAAGTGCTTTACCCATCCCAACCACGCGAGGCCGCTGTGTCTACACCCAGGCACGAGCAGCAGGACTACGCGAAGGAAACGCTGGCATACATCCGCCAGACGATGGAGTCCGCGTCCACCTTCACCGCCGTGTCGGGCTGGGGGATGATGGTGGTCGGCGCTATCGGCCTCATCGCCGCCGGCCTGGTGTGGCGTATGGGTGCGCCGACCAACCTGGACGTGTGGTTGTCGGCCGCGGTGCTGTCGATCGTCACGGCCGGGGTCTCGACCGCGACCAAGGCCCGGATGCTCGACGCCCCACTCTGGTCCGGGGCGCTGCGCAAGATCGTGTGGGTGATGGCGCCCGCGCTCACCGCCGGGGCGGTCCTCACCTACGCGCTCACGATGGAGGGCGACCGCCACTTGCTGCCGGGCGCGTGGCTGGCGTTGTGCGGAGCCGGGGTCACGGCCGGCGGCGTCTTCTCGGTCCGGGCCCTGCGCGGGATGGGGGTCCTGTTTCTGGCGTTGGGCGTGATCGCCTTGCTGGCGCCGCGCCTGGGGTTGCCGTTTCTCGCCATCGGGTTTGGGGGGCTGCACCTTGGCTTCGGTGCGTACATCGTCAAGCGGCACGGTGGCTAACCCCGCCGCCGACGAGCTGGACCGGCTCATCCACGAGCGGATCCGGCTGGGCATCGTGGCGGCGCTCGCGGCGAACGACGCCCTCACCTTCGCCGAGCTGCGCGACGTGCTGAAGACCACGGACGGCAACCTCAGCGTGCACGCCCGCAAGCTGGAAGAGGCGGGTTACATCCGGGTCACCAAGGGATTCGAGGATCGGAAGCCCCGAACCGAGTACCGGCTGACGCCCAAGGGGCGTCGCGCCCTGGAACAGTACTTGCAACAGATGGAGGGGATCTTGAGCGCGGCGCGCGACGCCCTGGAGCGAGCATGAGCGGCCTGCACGTGGCGATCATCATGGACGGGAACGGGCGGTGGGCCCGGCGGCGCCGTTTGCCGCGCTGGCGGGGTCACCTGGCCGGCGTGGACAGTGTTCGCGATGTGGTGCGCGCGGCGCCCGACCTGGGCGTGAGCACGCTCACCCTGTACGCCTTTTCTTCCGATAACTGGAAACGCCCGCCCACGGAGGTGGGCCGGCTGTTCTGGCTGCTCCGGGAGTACTGCCGGCGCGAGCAGCGAGAGCTCAGGGAGAATGGCTGCCGGCTGAAGGCCTTCGGGCGGCGGGATCGCATCCCGAAATCGGCGCTGGCGGCCTTGGAAGAAGCGGAGGCGTTCACCCGCGAGGGGCAAACCCTGTTGCTCCGGCTGGCGATCGACTACGGCTCCCGCTGGGCGATCGCGCAGGCCGCGCGTGAGCTGGCGCAGCAGGTCAAGGCGGGCAAACTCGATCCCGACCGGATCTCGGTGGACGCCCTCCACACCCAACTGACCCAGCACCTGCCGGAGCCCGATTTGTTGATCCGCACGGCCGGCGAGCAGCGGCTGTCCGACTTCTTGTTGTGGGAAGCGGCCTACGCCGAGTTGTACTTCTCGCCCACCTTCTGGCCCGACTTCCGGCGGAGTCACCTGGAGGCGGCCATCGCCGAGTTCCGCCGCCGGGAGCGGCGGTTCGGCGGGCTCGCGCCGGTGGTGCCGACGGCGGCGGCCCGCGAGTTGCTCTCGGCCACGGCGGAGGCGCTGCGGGCCGGATGACGCGCCGCGTCGTGGGACGGGCCCTGGGCTACCTGCTGCTGGCCGCAGCCTCCTGCTGGGCCGCCGTGGCCAGCGCGGAGCTGGCCCGGCTGTCGCCCGTGTTGTGGCCCCTCGTGCTGCCCTGGCTGGCGGCCACCGGCCTGCCCGCCGCGGCCGGCGCCGTGGCGGCTCCCGCGTTGCTCAGGGCAGCCGAGTCGCACTAGCGCCGTGCTGTTGGGGTACCTCTTGGTGGAGAACTTCGCGGCGCGGTAGGACTAGTTCCGCGTTTCCCAACGCCTCATCAGATCGTCTATGCACCGTCGACAGCGAGCCAGGCTGTCAGCCCCCGCGGCCGCAACGTCCGGCCTCCATCCTCTCAAACGGTCAGTAGCGAACTCGATGAGTCTCGAGTTGTAGGCAGGCCCAACTGACCGCCCACTCCCGGCTCTCGGGACCATGTCCTCTCTGATGTCCCTGCGACGCGATCGCCGAGCTAGGTCCACGAGTGTGGTCTTCGGGTCGTCAACGGCCTCAGGGTGGCCAGGAATCCAGGACCTGCGAACGCCGAGGAATTGCGCTAATCGCTCACGGTCTGCCATGAGCCAAGCCTCCGTCTCTCTGACTGCGACACGAAAACACATCCTCCCTTTCTTCCCATATTCGGCCCCGGGGATACCGCCCGTGTCCGCGATGAGTCGCTTAACCACCGCCTCGTCCACGACCCCTTCGACAGCTGCCAGGAATGGGACGGGCGACACCCTACTCCGAATCACCGAACAGCGTCAGCTGCTCGGCATTGTCGGGGGCAGTACGCGGGAACACAGCCTCAGCGAGAGGGACTCCGCCTGCCAGCAGATCCCGGACGTCATCGAACTCCTGCGCAAGATGGACATCCGTACCGTCGGATGTCGGGACCAGCAGCAACACCTCATCCGTGCCGATCCCCTCATCCGTCAGGAGGTCGGCGGAGTGTGTACTCATCAGTACCTGCCGACCCGTACGCCGCTGAATGCGGGCAAACATCTGGGGAAGAAACCGCACGACCTCCTGATGCAGTGACAGTTCGGGTTCCTCAAGCAATAGGGGACCAGAACCGTCGAGGGCCGCCCAGAGAAGACCCAGCAACCGAAGCGTTCCATCCGAGAAGAGTTCCTCTGTCTGCCAGGCTCCCTGGGGACGCCAATGCTCGTACTTGCCACGCAAGTGGGGCGTACCGCGATCGTCACGCCACAACTCGACCTCCGTGAGCTGAGGGACGGCGACGGTCAGAGCTTCTCGAATGCGACGCAGCCGAGCGTTGCGCGTCCGCTCCGCTGTCGTAGCAAGCTGTTCCAGGAAGTCGCCACCAAATGGGTCGTTCTTTCGCCCAACTGACCGGTCTGGCTCTCGGACGAGTTGCGGCACGATGTGGAGATAGCGCACCGAAGAAAAGAACTCCGCCACCTCGCGGAATGGACGGTTGACGTTGATCTGCTCCAAGTAGGTCTGCGTGAGTCTCTCGGGGTCTCTTTCGTCGTCTTCGTCCGGTCGGACGAGTATTTCGCGTCCGTTACGACTCACCCGTTCCCTCTTCACGATCGGGCGTCTGAGGTTATCCTGTGTGAATCGGAGTTCGTACTCCCAAAGAGCCGGCTCCCCGTTCGACACGCGTACCAGAACCACGATGTCGGAGTAACGCCTCGCAGACAGTGCCCGAAGGCTGGAGACACCACCCCTCCTTCTCACCGCCTCCTGGAAGCCGCCCCCGACGGAGACGACGTCGTAGAGGAACCGGAACACGTCGAGGAGGTTCGACTTCCCTGAGGCATTGGGGCCCACGAGGAACACCCGTCGTTGCAGATCCACTCCGACGCGGAAGAAGTTCCGCCAATTCTCAAGGTGCAGGTGGGTGAACCGCCGAGCCTTGGTTGCTTCTGGGGGCTGCAGAACGGTTGTCATCGTTTGCGCTCTTTCCAGGCCGGCCAGGAGAGTGGACGTCGTCGTCAACGAGCGCCTACATTCTACTGCCGATCTCTTGAACCTGGCGAGTCCCGAGTCCCTGGTGTTCTTCGTGAAAGCGTGGCGGAAACGGTAGGGACGGACGGCGGGGGGGCGGCGCTCGCTGCCGCCCATCCTTATGTATCTTGGCGTGCCATGGATGTCGCTCTGGTAACCTGCGCCGCGATGCCGGGGTTGTATCCCGATGACCGCCACCTGCTGCATGCCCTGCGTGCGGCCGGGCTTTCGGCCGAACCGGTGGTCTGGGAAGATCCGCACTACGAC
>JACPAP010000017.1 GCA_016180765.1 Gemmatimonadota bacterium | reverse complement strand
CACCTAGTGCCGTTCCAACTTGTTCCGCGTATTAGCTTGCTTACTCGCGAACCCTAGGCGCAACAAGTTGGAACGGCACTAGCCAAAGGCCCGGGCGCATCGTGCCAGAACTGCCGGACATCGTCCTCTACCTCGAGGCGCTGCGACCGCGCATCCTGGGCGCGCGGTTGGAGCGCGTCCGGATTCCCAGCCCATTTCTCCTTCGATCCGTGGACCCGCCCCTCTCTGCCGTCGAGGGGCGGACGGTCGAGGCCCTCTCGCGCCTGGGCAAGCGCATCGTAATCGAGCTCGACGACAACCTGTTTGTCGTGCTGCACCTGATGATCGCGGGGCGACTTCACTGGACGGAAGCCGGCGCGGCGCTGCCGAAGGGTCGCGGATTGGCCGCCTTCGACTTTGCCACCGGAACGCTGCAGCTCACGGAGGCCGGCACCAAGCATCGTGCGTCGTTGCATCTGGCGCGCGGCCGCCCCGCGCTGGCTGCGCTCGATCCCGGAGGCCTCGAGGTGCTGACGGCCGACCTCGCCGCCTTCCGCGCGGCGCTCACCCGAGAACGGCACACCCTGAAGCGCGCGCTCACCGACCCGCGGCTCTTCGGCGGGATCGGCAACGCGTATTCCGATGAGATCCTGCACGCGGCCCGGCTTTCGCCGCTCGCGCTCACCGGCAAGCAGAGTGAACCAGACATCGCGCGCCTGCATCGGGCCACGCGCGACACGCTCACCGCCTGGGTGGAGCGGCTACGCGCTGACACGGGAAGTGGCTTTCCCGAGAAGGTCACCGCCTTCCGCGACGGCATGGCCGTGCACGGGCGCTATGGGCAGCCCTGCCCAGCGTGCGGTGCGCCGGTGCAGCGCATTCGGTACGCCGAGAACGAGGCCAACTACTGCGCCCGGTGTCAGACCCACGGGAAGGTGCTGGCCGACCGCACCTTCTCGAGACTGCTGAGGGATGATTGGCCTCGCTCCCTGGAAGAATGGGAGGAGCGGTTCGCCGCGCCCGCCCAGGCCTCGCCCGGGACCAAGCGCCGGCACCGCTGACGTGACGACTGGGCTGCCTCAAGGCTCTGTTTGAGGGAGTCCCCCAGGATCAGGCAACGGACCCTTTCGCCTCCGCCCGGTCCGCACGCCTAGCGACTCAGCCGGATTGACGCTCGCGTGTATAGATACCGGCCGTTGTATCCGAACGGCGAGGCCGCGGCCCAGGGGAACGTCCCGTAGTTGTTGTTGAACAGCATGGCTGGATCCGAACCCGGGTCGGCCGGATCCGTGGGCGTCTGCGAACTCGGCTGGTCCGGGTAGGTGTCAAACAGATTACGGACGCCGACCCCGAGCTCCACCTGGCCGAACCGGTACCCCACTTCCGCGTCGAAGATCGCCTTGGCGCCGTACCGCTCCCGGCACTGATCGCAGAATCCCGGCTGAGCCGAAGAGAATTTTCCGAAGTACGCCCCGCGCACCAGTCCGCGGAACTGGCCTACGGAGTACTGCCCGGTCACCGTCGCCCGCCAGTCTGGGCGTTCTTCCGTGATGCCGATCCAGGTGACCGAATCGATCAGCCCGGGCTCCGCGGATCTCTGGAGCACAGCCGGCAGCGGATCGACCCTGGTAATCTCGTTCTTGGTGTAGTTGAGTACGCCCTGGAGCTCGACCAAGCCCGGACCGGTAAGCTGCCGGAGGTTGGCCGCGACGTCGACGCCCTGCGTCCGGGTGTCCAGGCCGTTGGTGAAGTACTGCACGCCGCCGATGTCGGGAAACCCGGTGCGGGCAAGGATGGCCCTCGAGGTATCGTCGTCAAACGTCGCCCCCAGGAGAATACGATCGTTGATCTTGATGTAGAAATAGTCTGCCGTGAGCGTGAAGTTGTCCGCGGGGCTCACGGCAACCCCCCCGCTGAAGTTCACCGAGGTCTCGTCCCGGAGCGGCTGGGCCCCCAGCGCCCTCGCAGCGGGGTGATCCACCGGGAAGACGCCGATTTCCTCAAACACGCCCGCGATCACGTTGGTCACGACCTTGCTGAAGTGCGCCTGTCCCAGGCCCGGCGCGCGGAATCCTGTGCTGCCGGCCGCCCGGATCGTCACCCGGGCTGAGGGCTGGTAGCGCAGCGCGACTTTCCCGGTAACCCGCTCGCCGAAATCGCTGTAGGTCTCGAAGCGACCCGCCACGGCAGCCAGGAAGTTGGCTGAAAGGTTGGCTTCGAGGTCCGCATAGAGGCCGAAGTTCGTGCGAGGCTCGTTGGTCTCGTCGGACGGGGCGAAGCCGGGGAAGACCTGCGAGCCCGCGGGGGCGTCACTCGAGTCCTGCGCGAGGTGGCCTCCATCGATGTAGGACGCCAATTCGCCGCGGGTGATCTCAAAGCGCTCGCGACGAAAGCCGGCCCCAAGCGCGAGGTGAAGGGGCTCCGGGAGACCAAGCTCGACCTCCCTCGCCAGCGTCACCCCGGCGCCGAGCTCCTCCCGCAGCACCTCCCCCGCGAAGAACGACGTCTGGTTTGCAACCTTTGGATCGTCGGCGGTACCCAGCACGCCGTCGTCCCCCGGGGCGCACGGCGCCGCCGGATCGAGACAGGGGCCGAGCGAGGCATTCAACGTATTGCGCAGCCGGTACTCGAAGTCGTTGTGCCCAAACTGACCACCCAGGTCTACCGACCACCCCCCGACGGAGGCCCGGAATCCCGCCGCGGCCGAGTAGTCGGAGACGTGCGGGTTGAACTCCGGGAGAAAGCCCAGCGGGTAGATCTCCGGCCAGTTCCGCGCGCTACCGGGATAACGCCGATAGCCGTTCCCCGTGCCCTCGCGGAAGCTGTATCCCCCGAACGCGTAGATCTCGCTGCTGCGGGCGGCCGTGAGCGGCATTCGGAAGTTGGCCAGGGTCAGCAGGTCCTTCTCGAGGCCGTCCCCCCAATGGTGGTTCGGTTGCGGCACCGCGTTCCGCTTGAGGACCACCTGCCCCCTTTCATTGACCGAGTCGGGCACGCCGGTACCGCCGTCTTCGAACGGGTCGGCCCACGCCCGGTTAGTCGGCCCGCGATTGAGGAACTCGCCGAACACGCTGAGCGAGCCGCGACCCAGCCCAATTCCCCACCCGCCGTTCACGCTGACGGTCGTCCCGTCGTCCGGATAGTCGTCGGGGGTGTAGCGCCCGGCGGACGCGTTGAGAAACGGCGTGAACGGGCCTTCCCTCAGGACCGCGTTGACGACCCCCGCGATGGCGTCGGAGCCGTACTGCGCCGATGCGCCGTCGCGCAGCACCTCGATCCGATCCACCGCACTGGCCGGGATCGCGTTCAGGTCCACGCCCGAAGAGCCGGCACCGGTGCCGTAGGCAAACGTATTCACCACCGCGGTCTGATGGCGCCGCCAGCCGTTGACGAGCACAAGAGTGTGGTCGGGACTCAGGCCGCGCAGGGTAAACGGCCGAACGATGTCGGTGGCGTCCGTAACGCTCTGGCGGGGGAAGTTGATCGAAGGTGACAGCGTCTGGAGGATCTGGCTGGTCTCGCTCGCGCCCTGTAGCACGAGTTGCTCAGCAGTGTAGATGTCGACGGGTACGGCGAGCTCGTCGGCCGCCGTGTGCGGCGCGCGAGATCCCACGACCACATCGACGGGCGGGAGCAGGAAGGGAGCCCGCGCCAACACCCAGTCGATCTGCAGGGCCTGGCCGGCGGCGAGAGTGACCTCTCGGCTCACCGGTCGATAGCCGAGCAGGGTAACGCGCACGGTGTGTGCGCCCGCGGGCACCCCGGCCAACCGGTAACGCCCGTCCGCATCGCTGGTCGCGCGCAAGGCGGTGCCCTGAACGGAAATCGCGGCGCCGGCGAGCGCACCGCCCGCACTATCGCTCACCGAACCTGAGATTGTCGCCCTCTGGGCCCAAAGCGGCGACGCGGCGGAGACTACCAGCGCGACAAGGACGCCGACACGGCACTCGAGCTTCATTGCGCCTCCTCGGGTTGCGCACGGGGCAGCATCAGGCCTCACAGCAGCAGTGAATACCGCCAGTAGGCAGGCGTGTCAAGCGCGTCGGGTCCTGAAGTCGGCGGTGGACGTGACCATGCCCCGCGCGACGCAGTCCCGTTCGATTTGGCGAACCCGAGCTCGACGTGATTCAACCAGCTCTGGTGTGCCGTAGCGCCGTCTCGCCGATGACGCGCCCGGTGGTGCGGGTAGAGCGCGACCCATGGCAGGGGCGAGGCTGCAGCCCTAGGCCGCCGCCACCTCTTCCTGGAGGAACTGCAGCACCCCGATCTCTTCGCGGCGGAGCGCCGCGCTCAGTCGGAGCCGCCCCCGCCGGGCGCGCCCCGGCTCGGGCACGATGATGCCGCGGTGGTACGCCTCGATGGTCGCCGGGTGCACGTAGTACTTCCTGCACACAGCCCGGGTGTTGCGCAAATGCGCGGCGACCTGGTCCAGGGCTCGGTTCACGTTGCGCCGGGCCGCTCGCTCGCTGGACGGGGGACCCAGCTCACGGAGCGCCCGCGCCGCGACCATGGTGCCGCTCCAGGTCCTGAAGTCTTTCGCCGTGATGTCGCGGCGGCTTACTTGACGCAGATATTCGTTGACGTCGTCTGAATCAATAGTCTGCCGCTTCCCGTCTTCATCCACGTACTTGAAGAGCTGGTGGCCGGGGAGGTCTTGGAGCTGTTGCACGATGCGTGCCAGCCGCTGATCGGCCACGGCGACCTCGTGGAGGATCCCGCTCTTGCCGCGAAACTCGAACCGCAGGGTGTAGCCGCTCACCTCCACGTGATGCCGCCGGAGCGTGGTGAGACCGTAGGAGCGGTTGGCTTTGGTGTATTCGTCGTTGCCGACGCGGATCAGCGTCTTGTCCAGCAGCCGGACCACCGTGGCCAGCAGCTTGCGTCGCGGCAGGCCTGGGAGCCCGAGATCGATCTCCACCTGCTCCCGGAGCCGGGGCAGCGCCTCGCTGAAGGTGAGCATCCGCCCGAACTTCGATTCGTCACGGAGCGCCCGGAACCGCGCATGGTAGCGGTACTGCTTGCGGCCCTTGGCGTCGCGCGCGGTCGCTTGGATGTGCCCCCTGGGGTCGGGACAGATCCATACATCGGTCCAGGCCGGAGGGATCGCCAGCCGCCCGATCCGCCGCCGCTCCGCCCGATCCCGGATCAGCATCCCGTCCGGCGCGTAGTACGCGAAGCCGGTGCCTACGCGCTTGCGCGTGATCCCGGCTACGGCGTCGGTGACATAGGTCAGCCCTGCCGTTTCGGCTGCGGCGACCAGCGTTTGCCGTACTTCGATTCCCACGGAGGGCGGACTCCACGTTGGAGCGAGCCCATTGTGCAACATCGCCCCGCCCGACGCTACCCCCCAGAGCGGCAGAAGCGGGAGAGGCGGCAGAAGCGGCAGGGAACGTCGCCCAGCCACTCTCCTGCCGCCTCTGCCGCTGCTCCGGCTTCTGCCGCCCCTACTTGCCGCCCCTGCCGCTGCTGCCGCTAAGCTCGCGCGTGCCGGGCCGCCAGGACCTGCTCCAGCCGCTCCAGCGCTAGAGCCACCTCGGTCTCCCCGATGATCAACGGCGGCCGCAGCCGGATAGAGCGCGGCCCGCAGGCCAACGTCGCCAGCCCGGACTGCCAGAGATCGGTCCGGACCGCATTCCGGGTCTCCGTGTCCGGCAGGTCGAACGCCAGCAAACAACCTCGGCCACGCGGGTTGGTGACCATCGGCAGACGCTCGGCTAGCTCTTGCAGGCCTTCCAGCAACCGGGCGCCCTGCCGCGCCGCGTTCTCCACCAGCCGGTCCTCTATCATGACCTGGAGGTAGCGGGCGCCCCGCACCATGTCGACCAGGTTGCCGCCCCAGGTGGAGTTGAGCCGCGACGACGCCCGGAACACGTTCCGCTCCACCTGGTCGATGCGATCGGTGCTCATGAACCCGCAGATCTGCGTCTTCTTGCCGAAAGCGAGCAGGTCCGGCACCACCCCCATTTGCTGAAACGCCCACATGGAGCCGGTGGTGCCGAAGCCGGTCTGCACCTCGTCGAAAATGAGCAGCGCCTCGTACCGGTTCGCGTACTCCCGCAGGCGCTTCAGGAACTCCGGGCGGAAATGATGGTCGCCGCCCTCGCATTGAATGGGCTCAATGAGGATGGCCGCGATCCCGTGCCGGTCCCGCTCGAAGGCCGCTTCGATCTCGGCGCAGGCCTGGCGCTCGGCCCCCGCCACGGCGGCCTGGTCCACGGGGAAGTGCAGCACCGGGTTCGAGATCCGCGGCCACGCGAACTTGGGGAAGTCGCGAGTCTTCAAGGGCTCGGTGTTGGTGACCGACAGCGCGTAGCCGGTGCGGCCGTGGAACGCATCCCGGAAATGCAGGATCTGGTCGGCGCCGCCGTCGATCCCGCGCGACCGGTTGAGCTGGGCCTTCCAGTCGAACGCCGCCTTCATGGCGTTCTCCACGGCCACCGAGCCGCCCGCCACGAAAAAGAGGTGGCGGAACGCCGGCGGCACCGCGTGACGCCGGAAAACTTCCACGAACGCCGCGTACTCGCGGGAATACAGGTCCGAGTTGGTCGGGTTGCTGAGGGCCGCCAGCATCAACGAGTGGCGGAACTCCGGATCGGCCAGCTTGGGATGATTGTGTCCCAGGGGCAGCGTAGCGAAGCAGGCGTAGCAGTCGAGGTATTCCTTACCCTCCAGCGCGTCCACCATGTAACAGCCGTGGGACCGCTCCAGGTCCACGACCAGATGGAACCCGTCCACGAGGATGTTCTCGCGGAGGATGGGGAAGACGCGCTCGGCGGGAACCGTGATCCGGGGCATGAGCATTCTCCGAACAATCGGTCCGACTGGGCTACCAGGTGCGAGCGGGAAATGTACTTGGGTGACTATGAAGAGTGATACCTGCGCGCGGTGAAGCAGCTGCCCCGGCTCCGGGGTCTTGAGAACTGGGAGACGGCCGCGCCCCGAAAGACCCGGGAACTCACTGCCAGACAACTACTTAGGCTCGTCGAGCCGGGGTTCTCCCGCTCCGGCCGCTGGGCCCCGGGGCCAACGCTGGATCCGGGCGGGCGTTGCCCCCCCTTGACCCGACCATCCGCTCTTACTACTATCTATTTAGTAGATAGTAGGAGGCACGGGTGCATCTGACCTCCCGCGAGCTGGACGTCATGGCCGTCCTCTGGCGCCGCGGCTCCGCCACGGTTTCCGAAGTGATGGACGAGCTGGAGCAGCGCCTCGCGTACACCACCGTCCTCACGGTGCTGCGGGGCCTGGAGGCCAAGGGTGCGGTGCGCCACGAAGAAGAAGGCAGGGCTTACCGCTATCGCCCCCGGATCGCGGCATCCAGGGTTGGCGACACACGACTCGACCGACTCCTCGAGCAAGTCTACCAGGGCTCGCGCGAGCTGCTGCTGGCGCGGCTGGTGGCGGATCGAGCCATCTCCCGTGAGGAACTGCAGCGCCTCCGCCGGCTGGTGGACGAGCGGCTGAAGGAGGCCGACCGATGATAGCCGCCTGGATGCTCTACGCCATCGCCGTGTCCGGGGCGCTGGCGCTCGCGGCGCTGGCCGTCGAGCGGGCCCTGACCCTGTACCGTCAGCCGGTCCGGCTGGCATGGCTGGCAGCCCTCCTCGCGGGACTCTCCTTTCCGCCCCTGAGCCTGCTGGGCTGGCTCGCCCCGAGGAGCGGAAACTCACTCGGCTCGTTGGTGGCAGCATCGTTGCCGCCGCTGTTGGCCAGCCCGGTGCACGCCTACACGCGGGTTGAGCCGTGGGCCGGGGCACTCGACGCGGCCCTGCTGGGCGCCTGGGTCACCGCCACGGCCGTGATCCTGGCATCGTTGGCGGCGACGTTCCGTCGCTTGCGGCGCGAGGGGACGGGGTGGACCCGTGAAGAGCTGGACGGTTTTCCAGTGCTGGTCTCGCTGGATCTGGGACCGGCACTGTTTGGGCTCCTGTCCACCTCGATCGTCGTACCACGCTGGTTCCGGGACCTGCCCGCGGAAACGCGGAAACTCGCGCTGCTGCACGAGCGCGAGCATCTGCGAGCCGGAGACATCCGTCTACTGGTGTTCTGCCTGGTGGCCGTAGCTCTGGTGCCTTGGAACCCGGTCATGTGGTGGGTGCTTCGCCGACTTCGCGCGGCGGTGGAGATGGACTGCGATTACCGGGTGCTGGTGGGCGGCGCCAACCCCAAAGCCTACGCCGGCGCCCTACTGGAAGTGAGCGAGCGGACCGGGCCCCTTGGTCTTGCCAGGCCGGCCCTAGCCGAACCGAAATCGCTGTTGAGCAGGAGGATTACCGCCATGTTGCCACTTCACAAGAGTACCCGATGGCCTTGGGCAGCCGTTTACGGACTCGCGGCCCTGGCCCTGCTTGCCCTAGCCTGCGAAGCGCCGCCGCCGGATCGCGCGGCAGCCGACCTTACGGGCGTACCGACCCCGGCCGCCGCGCTGGGAAACGCCTACCCCGAGAACACGCCTGGCCTCGAACCTCCTGAGCGAGTGTCCTTCCCCCTGCCGGCGTACCCGAAACTCTTACTGGAAGCCGGCGTCGAAGGCCGGGTGCTGTCTAGGTTCGTCGTCGGGCCTGACGGCCGGGCGGAACCCGGGTCGATTGAGATCCTCGAGACCAGTCACGGGGCCTTTGAGACGCCGGTGCGCAACGCCATCGCAGGCGCCGTCTTCCGTCCGGGAAGGTTGGCCGGGAAAGCGGTGCGGGTCCAAGTGCAGATGCCCATCAGGTTCGTGTTGCCGAAGCCGAGCGTTCTGATGGAACTCCGCCCGAGCAGGCGGTGAACGGCCGTGAGCTCCGATCAGTATTCGCTCGCGAGCTCGGCCCGCACCCGCTCCAGCAACGCCTTGGTGGCGCGGATCCCATCGGCCTCGGACAGCTCATCGCCCTCGTACTCGATGCCGAGGTACCCGCGGTAGCCCGCGTCCAGCACGATCTTGAGCATCCGCCGATAGTTGGTGTGCATCAGCTCCGCGACGCCGCGGTAGCGGTCGTACCACTCAGCCTCCGACACCCGGAAGTTGCCGAAGTCGGGCAGGGTCCCGCAGCGGGGGTGATCCACGGCGGCGATCACGCCGGCGAGCCACGCGCCGTTGGACGATATGCCACCGTGGTTCTCGACGATCACGTTGATCTCGCGTGGCGCCGCGAACTCGACCAGCCTCCGCAGCCCATCCGCCGCCAACCGTCGTTGCTCGTCGGGCGTGCCAGCCGACTGGGCGTTCACGCGAATGGAGTGGCAACCCAGGAACGCCGCGGCCTCTACCCAGCGGTAGTGGTTCTCCACGGCCCGCGTCCGGGCCGCGGCCGCCGGATCGCCTAGGGCCCCTTCCCCATCACACATGATGAGCAGGCTCCGCACCCCGGCGGCATCCGCCCGGCGGCGAAGCTCACGCAGGTAGTCGGCGTCCCGGGCGTGGTCCTGGAAGAAGGTGTTGACGTACTCCACGGCATCGAGCCCGTAGACCCGTCCGGCGGTGGCGGGAAAATCGAGGTTGTCCAGCTCGCCGGCCTGAAGGGTTCGATGCAGCGACCACTCGGCGAGAGAGATGGTGAAGAGCGCCTCGCGCGACCGAACGCCTTGGCCCGCGACCAGCGCCGCCGGAATCGCCGCGATGGCGCCGAGGAACGCGCGGCGATCGAGCCCGTCAGGGGGCGACGTCACACCGCCGTGGCCACGCACTCCAGCCAGTTGCGCGGCACCTTGGTGAAGCCGGTATCCTCCAGGGCACGACGCAGGCCCTCCTTCAACGCGTCGGCGCCAGCCGCCAGCGGCACACCGGGGAGGGCGCCTTCGATGAACAGCGAGAAATGACCGATGTCCTCGAGGCTCTCCGGCGTCATCTCGATCCGCACCAGCTCGACCTTGGGGCGCTCGAAGCCGGCCTGGACGCAGAGGTCGGCGTACTCGTCCGGGGAGAGGAACTGGCGGGCCGCGGCTTTTGCGTCGCGCTGAATGTCCAACCCCCGCTCGCGCAGCACCTGGACCGCATGAACCACCCAGCGCCGCCAGAAGCCGGTGGTCCCTTCGACGTACGCCCCGTTGAAGAACGTGGTGTTGAAGGCGAACACGCCGCCGGGGTGCAGGGCCTTGCGGATCTCGGCGATGACTTGGGCCTTGTCCCGCACCAGGTGGATGGCGTTGAGAAACACCACCGCGTCCACCGAGGAGACCAGCCGGGAGAGCCACTCGGCGCTGCCTTGCATGAACTCCACGGCCCTGGAGCGAATGGCGCTCCGCGCCCGCGCCAGGGCCGACTCGGACGGATCAATGCCGATCACCCGGGCCGCCGGGTCGAGGCGCTCGAGGATGAGCTTGGTGACGGCACCCGGCCCGCACCCCAGGTCCACGATGCGCTCGCGCCCCGGCCCGATCACCCGGTCCACGATCCAGCGATTCACCTCGGTGAAAAACGGGTGGCGCGTGAACGCCTCGAATGAAAACCGCTGGGCTTCGACTTCCGCGTGCACCATGGCTAGCTCCGGTTGGGACGGTGCTGCTCCATCCAAAGTACGACGCGCGAGTCACTCCAACAAGAGACGGCAGGAATAAGGTCGAAGGGCACTTCAGACTTTAACATTCCCTGTTTGGATATTGGATATTCTCGAGCCTACCCAGCAGCCCCAGCAGGCCGTCCAGCACGGTGAGCGGGTGCGGCGGGCAGCCGGGAATCCAGAGGTCCACGGAAAGGTCCGGCGGCGCCCCATTCAGCACCTCGGGGCTGTCGCGGAAGGGGCCGCCGTTGATGGCGCAGGCGCCCACGGCGATCACGAGCTTCGGTGCCGGCACCGCCTCGTAGGTCTTCCGCAGCGCGAGCTCCATGTTTCGCGTGACGGGGCCGGTGACCACGATGCCGTC
>JACPAP010000016.1 GCA_016180765.1 Gemmatimonadota bacterium | reverse complement strand
GCACTCTTGGGGCAGCCGATTGCCCTTTCTGGTGTTGCAGGACGAACACGCGGTGATGACGTTGGTCCAATCGTTGGTACCGCCACGCGAGAGCGGCACCAGGTGATCTCGGGTGAGGCACTCCCGGAAGCGGAGCTGGTTCTGGCGCCGGCCGCAGAACTGGCAGCTGTAGTCGTCGCGGGCGAACAGGAACGTATTGGTAACCTGCCGGCGGAACTTGCGCGGCACGTGGATGAACCGAACCAACCGGATCACCGCGGGCCGAGGCACCGAGACGCTGATACTGCGCACCACGCCGTCGCCGTCGGTTTCGACGATTTCGGCCTTGCCGTCGATGATCAGACGCAGGGCCCGGCGCACCGGGACCATAGTCAGCGGTTCGAAGGACGCGTTCAGCGCGAGGCAGCGCATAAGAGACGAATTCTACGCAGGGGTGTAAGGTCTTGCAATGGCGAGCGTTCGGTGGGTAATGGTCCAGTTTCATTGTAACGGGAATGCCGTCTCATCGCTCGGACTTGACGGCAGACCGGAGAAACTCGTCAATCTGGCTTGGTGAGAGACCCGCTTGGGCCAAGATGATGCGGACTAACGTCTCTTCGTAGAGTTCTCGTCGGGGGAGCGCTACCCTTTGCTTGGTCCCTGCCTGTCGGTACAGCTCAACTTTGTCGGTCTCGCCCTTGTAACTGAAGTTCTCCCGCAGAATCCTCTTACGGACCTGTTCGCGGGAAATCCTCATCTCACGGCAGGGACCAGCTCTTCATAACGCGCTTTGCTATTCCAGTCTGCGGGTATATCGAAGAGTGGACGAATCCCGGGCGCAGGAAGCTGAGTACCGAGGGACCAGCCATTGACGCGCAGGAAGTCCGCAAGCTCACCTTCGTTTAGGAGATCAGTAAACAGCAAGGCCATGGCGTCGTTGGCGCACGCCTGCAACTCCTGAAAGGTGTCGCCAGCGGCGTTCAAGTTCAGGGCTTTGCAGACGCCTACCCAGGTCCCGGTCTGTGGGTCCTGGTGGCCCTGCCAAAGGATGTTAGTCGCCTCCACCTTGACGATGACGGCCTTCTTCTTGCCGAACAGCATGATGCGCGACCCCTGATAGGGCGGATAGTTGCCAACCAATTCTAACGTATAAAGGGCAGTTTGGTTCCACGGCCGTCAAGTGGGGGGCCGTCTGAACGTGCCTTTACCGCAAAGGCCGGGCAGGGTCCATGAGGGTCAGAAGCTCCTCGATCTTCCAAACGTGGTCGGTGAGCCCCGCCGCCATCGCCGGGGACCTATGGACTCCGCCCGCGGCCTTCGTCAGCGTCCCATGCGCCCGACAGAAGTGGAGTTTGCCAGCGTCAGCTTTCCGCTTCATCAGGGCATCACGACGAAACGTCTCCCCCGCAGGCCGGGCATTTCACAAGTGCCATGCGGTTGAACCTACGGCCTACTCAATCCGGCGCAACCTCTGTAACGGGGGAAACTGGACCGTTACCCGTTCGGTGGGTGGCGGCAGCGCCTCACGCGGTTCGATAGTCCCAATCGACGTTCTCGGCCTCGCCCAGCGCGGCCTCGACCCGCTGGCGCTGGTCCGCCAGTGTGCCGGAGCAGCGGGCCTGGAGCTGCCGCAGGCCGCCGGCGAGGGTGGCGGGATTCAAGGGCTGGTCGACGGCCCGCGCAGCGCTCAGCAGGTGGTCCGCCAGGACGTAGAACATCATGACGTTCGACACTTCATCCGGGGGCATGCCTCCCCCGTCCAGCAGGGCGCGTGCCCGGCCCACGGCCGCATCCAGCAGCTCGGCGATCCGCTCCCGGCCGTCCATGCGCCTCCCCGATCCGAAAGCCCGCACCCGGGCCTCGTCGCCGTGTTTCCATGGAGCGTCGTGACGCTGACGTGTATTCACCGCAGAGCGCGGAGAGCGCTGAGGGGGATCGACGTGAAACCCGCTGCGATCTCTGCGTGCCCTGCGGTGAACCTTTATGCGGGGAGGAAGGACGTCAAGCGCGGAATGCGGCCGCAAGCTCGGACAGTTGGGCCAGGACCGAGGCCCGGGCCGATCCACCCGGCGTGGCGCGGCGCTCCACCGATTCCGCGAAGGAGCCTAGAGAGGCGAGCAAGGCCGGCAACGATCCGTGGATGGCCCGCGCCGCTTCCGGCGGCACGGCGGCCAGGTCCACCCGGAGCCGCTCGGCCTCCTGCACCAGCCGCCCTACCAGGACGTGGGCCTCGCGAAATGGCACGCCCTGGGCGACCAGGCCGTCCGCCAGGTCGGTCGCGAGCAGACCGCGTTGGAGAGCGGCGTTCATCCGTTCCGCCACCGGCTCCATGGTCGCCACCCCGCCACGGACCGCCGGCAGCGTGAGCAGCACGGTGTCCACCGCGTCGAACAGGAAGGCTTTGTCCTCCTGCAAGTCCTTGCTGTACCCCGCGGGCAGACCCTTGAGCGCCGTCAGCAGCCCCACCAGGTCACCCAGCGTGCGGGCCACCTTGACGCGCGCCAATTCGAAGACGTCGGGGTTGCGTTTTTGCGGCATCAGGCTGGAGCCGGTGCAATAGCCATCCGCCAGGCGGACGAATCCGAATTCCGTGGAGCTGTACGTCACCAGCTCGCCAGCCAGCCGGGAGACGTGCATCAGGAGCAGCGCGAGGGCGAACACGATCTCCACCACGAAGTCCCGCTCCCCGGTCGCGTCCAGCGCGTTGGGCGAGATGGCGCGGAAGCCCAGCTCTTCCCGGAGCAGATCGCGGTCCACCGGCACCCCCGATCCGGCCAGCGCGCCAGAGCCCAGCGGGAGTACGGCGGTTCGACGGGCCGCGTCGGCCAGGCGTTCGCGATCCCGGACCAGGGGCCACGCATGCGCCAGCAGCACGTAGGCCCAGCGCACCGGCTGGGCCTGCTGGCCATGGGTGTAGCCGGGCAGGATCAGATCCATGCCCTTCTCCGCCTGGGCCACCAGGGCGGCGCCCAGACCGGCGAGCTCTCGGTCCACCTGCTCCAGCGCCGTCAGGCACCAGAGCCGGAGGTCGGTGGCGACCTGGTCGTTGCGCGAGCGACCCGTGTGCAGCTTCCCGGCCAGGTCGCCGATCTCTTCATAGAGGAGCCGCTCGACCAGTGTGTGGACGTCCTCGTCGGGAGCGCCGGTGCCGGCGCCGTCGGCCAGGCGGCGCGCCACCCGGTCCAGGCCATCGCGCAGCATCTGCTCCTCGCCAGGCGTCAGGATCCCCGCTTGGGCCAGGGCGCGCACCCACGCTTTACTGCCGCGAATGTCCTGGGGCCAGAGGCGGTGGTCTACCGGGAGGCTGCGGTTGAGCTGGGAGAACGACTCTTCAGGGGCGGCGCTGAACCGGCCGCCCCACATCTGGTGCATCAGTCCGCCGGGACTTCCGCGTCGGTCCGGGCCTTGACCTGCGCCCCGATGCGGATGGGGAGTCCGAACAACCGGATGAAGCCCGCGGCGTCGGCCTGCCGGTAGATGTCATCCGCCCCGAACGTGGCGTGCGCCTCGGAGTACAGGGAGAACGGGCTCTCGCGCCCCAGGATCGTCACGGTTCCCTTATAGAGCCGCAGGCGAACGGTCCCCGTCACCCGGCGTTGGGTTTGGTTGACGAAGGCGTCAAGGGCTTCGCGCTCGGTGCTCCACCACCGGCCCTCGTACACCAGGTCCGCGTACTTGGCCGCCAACAGGTCCTTGAGGCTCAACGAGCGGCGGTCCAGCACCAGTTGCTCCAGCTCCCGATGGGCCGCGCGCAGCACGGTGCCGCCCGGGGTCTCATAGACGCCGCGCGACTTCATGCCCACCAGCCGATCTTCCACCACGTCCGCCCGGCCCACGCCGTGGAGGCCCGCGACCTCGTTGAGCTGCGCCACCAGCTCGACCGGCCCGAGCGGCACGCTGTCCACCGAGACCGGAGTCCCTTCCTCGAACCCGAGGGCCAGCTCTTCCGGTGAATCGGGCGCATCGGCCGGGTCCCGGGTGAGCAGGAACAGGTCCTTGGGCGGCTCGGCGGCCGGATCTTCCAGGATGCCCCCCTCGTGGGACAGGTGCCACAGGTTCCGGTCACGGCTGTAGGGTTTTTCGGCGCTCGCCTGGACCGGGATGTTCTTCGCTTTGAGGTAGGCGATCAGGTCCTCGCGGCCGCGGAACGACCACTCTCGCCACGGCGCGATCACCTCGAGGTCCGGGGCCAAGGCGGCGTAGGTCAGCTCGAAGCGCACCTGATCGTTCCCCTTGCCGGTGCATCCGTGCGCCAGCGCCGCCGCGCCCGCGTCCCGGGCGGCGGCCACTTGCCCGGCGGCAATCACCGGCCGGGCCATGGAGGTCCCCAGGAGATAGGTCCGGGCGTAGACCGCGCCGGCCTTGAGCGTGGGAAACACGAAGTCGGTGACGAAGCGCTCGCGCAGGTCCTCCACCACGCACCCGACGGCGCCGGACCGCACCGCTTTTTCTTCCAGCCCCGCCAGCTCGCCGTCCCCCTGCCCCACGTCGGCCGCGTAGCACAGCACCCGGGCGTGGTGGTGCTCCTTGAGCCACGGCACGATGGCGGAGGTATCCAGGCCTCCGGAGTAGGCGAGCACGACCAACTGACCCATGAAACGTCGCTCCAGGTGGTGAGGGATATATGCAACGAGTCGCATAACTATACAGCCCCGCCAGCGCCGGGGTCAAGCGCCTAACCCGGCCTCCTGGCTCAGCCGCTGGGCCACGGCCCTCCGGGCCCGCTCGCTCTTGGCGATGATCAGGATGGTGTTGTCGCCGGCGATGGTGCCCACCACCTCGGGCCAGGCCTGCGCGTCCAGGGCCTCGGTGAGCGCGCTGGCGGCCCCCGATGGGGTCTTGGCCACCAGCAGGTTCCCCACGCCGTCCAGGGAGAGCAGCAGGGTGGGGAGCAGCTGATGGAGGGGCGGGCGGAGGGTTTCCACTTGGGCGGGCACGGCATACGAGGAGCCGCCGTCCGGGTGGGGGACCTTGGCGAGCCGGAGCTCCCGAATGTCGCGCGACAGGGTGGCCTGGGTCACGTCGATGCCGTCGGCATGGAGCATCGCGCGCAGCTGTTCCTGACTCTGGACCCGGTGCTTCTGAATCAGCTTCAGGATCGCGGCGTGCCGCTGGGCTTTCATGCGGGGGACGCTCCTCCCGGCTGGGTTTGGTAGACCGGCCGACCCGCCACAAAAGTAGCCAGGATGTCCTCGGGCCGCGCCAGAAGGATCGCCTCGGCAGCCATCTCGGGCAGCGTGGGGACGGGACGGTGGAGCCGGACCAGCACCAGGTCCGCCCACTTCCCCGGCTCCAGCGACCCGATGGCGGCTTCCTGGCCCAGCGCGGCCGCGCCGCCCAGGGTCGCCAGATGGAGCGCGGCCTCGGCCGAGAGCCCCGCGAGCCACCGGGCCTCTCGGGCTTCCGCCAGGAGATCCAGCGTGTCCACGCTGGCCACGGAGTCGGTGCCGAGGGCCAGGCGCAGGCCTCGCTCGAGGTACCGCGAGAGGGGGGGCGCGCCGTGGCCATGGTGGGCATTGGACCGGGGACACACGACCACGGCGCTGCCGGCCCGTGCCAGCGCGTCCGCGTCGCGCTCATCGGCCTGCACCGCATGGATAGCGAGGAAATCGGGACCGAGGACGCCCAGCTCTTCCAACAGCCGCACCGGCGTGGCGACCGGTGGGTCCAGCGGGATGCCCCGCCGGCGCCACGCCTCGGCGAACGGGCCCCGGCCGGCGCTCACGAAGTCCGTTTCCGCCGGCGATTCGGCGATGTGGCCCGCCAGCGCCAGCCCTTCCGAGCGTGCGTACTCGACCACTCGCCGGTACAACGCCCGACTCACGGTGTAGGGGGCGTGGGGCGAAACGCCGATGGCGACTCGCGGGCCTGCCTCTCGCCGCAACCGCGCCACCGTGTCCCGCACGGCCACGAGGGTCACGTCCGCGCGGCCGGCGTCCGGGTGGATGGCCTCGTAATACACCACGCCGGCGCCGCCCAGCTCGGTCAGGGCTCGCACCACGGCGCCCGAGGTCCCCGTGTCCCCTACGGTGGTGGTGCCGTACGCCCAAGCTTCCCGCACCCCTTCCCGCGCCCACTCGAGGTAGGTCTCGTCCCGGGTTTCCTCTTTGGCCCGACGGATCTGCTGAATCCACTGAAAGAAGTCCGGTTCCCGCACCCGCCCCCGAAGGCCGGTCAGCTCGAGGTGGGTGTGGGCGTTGACCAATCCGGGGAGCAGCGCCGCGTCGGGATACCGTAGCAGTTCCGAATCCGGTGGCCGCGGCACGCTCTCCTCCGGACCGAGCGTGGCAATGCGCCCCCGCGGGTCCACCAGCACGGAACCGTTCGGAATGGGCGGCCCCGTCACCGGCCACACCAGGCCGGCGGACAGGCGGCGCGGGTTCAGCGAACCGGCCCGGTCCCGATCCCCCGGAACGGCAGATGGACGGGACAGAACTCGGTGGGTTGGGTGTCCGGAATGAACCACTCCCAGTACCGCACCTCCCGCGGGCAGAACTCGGTGGCGAGAAACCCGGTGGTCCCGTCGATCTCGCGAGTGATGAGGCCTTCGGGCCGCTGCCACGGCGCCGGGGGATTGCGGCGCTCGTACACCTCGCTCATGAACGCCGTCCAGGCAGGCGCCGCGAGGAGACCCCCCGCCGAGTTCGCCTTGATCTTCTGGGGCGCGTCGAGCCCCATCCAGACGCCCGTCACCAGCTCCGGCGTAAACCCGATGAACCACACATCGGTGCCGTCGTTGGTGGTCCCGGTCTTGCCTCCGGCGGGGATCCGGAACCCGGCACCACGTACGGCCGTGTATGCCGTCCCCCGATCCACCACGTCTTGGAGCAGGCTGGTCACGATCCACATATGCTCCGGGTCCATCACCCGATCCACGCGGGGCTGCGGCTCCCAGACGATGTTCCCCTTGGCGTCTTCCACGCGGAGGATCCCGTTGGGCGCCACCCGTTGGCCCAGGGTGGCGAACGCGGTGAACGCGGACACCATCTCCAGCGGAATGACCGACGCCGAGCCGATGAACAGCGAAGGGTAGGGCGGGAGCCGGGTCGAGATACCGTACCGCACCGCCTCACCGATGACCGCCGGGTGACCGATCTCGCGTCCCAGCTGGATGGCCACGAGGTTCCGCGACAGGTAGAGGCCGCGGCGGAGGGTCATGGGCCCGCGGAAATCGCCCTCGTAGTTCTGCGGCTCCCACGGCTGCGTATCCGGAGGCTCGGGCGGCAGGCTCAAGGGGGCATCGTCCACGATGTAGCTCGCCGGCTTGCCCGCGCGGGCCGCCGCGGCGTAGACGAACGGCTTGAAGGTGGATCCCGCCTGGCGTTGCGCCTGGGCGGCGCGGTTGAACTCGGAGTCTTCGAAGTTCCGCCCGCCCACCATCGCGAGGACGTTCCCGGTCCGGGCGTCCAGGGCCACCAGCGACCCCTGGAGGTAGGGCGTCATCGGGTGCGATTCCTCACGCAGCCCGTGTCGCTCCAGGCTGTCGAGGTACTGCTGGTAGGTCTGGTGGCGGAAGGCGCCGTAGGTGCCCGCCTCGATCGCCTCCAGCTGATTCTCCAGCGCCCGCTCCGCGGCGATCTGCATCTCCAGGTCCAGGGTGGTGTACACCCGGTACCCTTCTTCGTAGAGGTCCCGCCCGAATCGCGCGTAGAGCTGCTGGCGGATCCATTCCACGAAGTAGGGCGCCACGTCGCCGAAGTCCTGGCGCGAGCTGAGCTGAAGCGGATAGGCTTTCCACCGTTCCGCGGCGTCGGCTGAGAGGTAGCCCGCGTTCCGCATCAGGTTGATGACCAGGTTACGGCGGTTGACGGCGCGCGTGGGAAACTTGCGCGGATCGTACCGGCTCGGGTACCGGGCGGCGCCCGCGAGCAAGGCGGCCTCCGCCACGTTGACGTCGCGCGCCGACTTGCCGAAATACGCCTGCGCCGCGGTCTCGACCCCATAGAGGCCGTAGCCCAGGAGGATCTGATTGAGATACAGCTCGAGGATCTTGTCCTTGGAGTAGGTGCGCTCCAGCTCGACCGCCACCCGGATCTCCTTGATCTTGCGGGTGAGCACCTTCTCGAAGCCGATCCGTTCGTCCCACACGTTGCGGGCGAGCTGCATGGTGATGGTGGAGAACCCCTGGGCCCAGCCCATGGCCATCAGGTTCGCCACCACGGCGCCCGGGATGCGCCAGTAGTCAATCCCGTGATGCTGGTAGAACCGCTTGTCTTCGACGGACAGGAACGCGGCCCGGACCTCGGGCGCGATTTCGCTGACCGGGAGGACGGTCCGGCGCTGGACCCCCAGCTCGGTGATGAGCCGGCCGTCGGCCGCGTACACCTTGGCGGTCTGCTGGGGCTGGTATTCCTCGAGCACGCGGATGGAGGGGCAGCCCCCGCCGGCGCAGGCGCGGCTCCAGGAGCCGTACGCCAGACCCAGGCCGAGCCCGGAGCACGCGAGCCCGGCCAGATAGACGAAGCGGCGAATCCGTGGGTTCCGCCACCACGCCCCGAGCCACGCGGAGACGCGATGGCGGAGAGGGGGGCGCGGGACTTCCAGCGTCATAGGTTCTAGTATAACCTTCGCCCGCCATGACCGGGAAACGCGCGGCCCACGGCGCGATGGGCGGGTTCTTGGAGGAACTGGCCTGGCGCGGGCTGGTGCACGACCAGACGCCGGGGTTGGCCGAGCGACTGCGCAAGGGGCCCATCACGGCGTACGTGGGATTCGACCCCACGGCCCCCAGTCTTCAGGTTGGCAATCTGGTGCCGGTGGTGCTCTTGGAGCAGCTCCGCCGCGCCGGCGGCACGCCCATCGTGCTGATGGGCGGGGGCACCGGGCTGATCGGCGATCCTTCGGGGAAGCAAACCGAACGTCCCCTCCTGGACCAAGACCTCCTGAAACAGAATCTCGCGGCCCAAGAGCGGCAGTTTCGGTCACTGCTCCCGGATGGAGTGGTCCTCAACAACGCGACCTGGCTGGGGAACCTCACGCTGGTGGACTTCCTGCGGGACGTCGGGAAGCACTTCACCATCTCCATCATGCTCCAGAAGGAGTCCGTCAAGGCGCGGTTGGATGAGGGCATCTCGTTCACCGAGTTCTCCTA
>JACPAP010000015.1 GCA_016180765.1 Gemmatimonadota bacterium | reverse complement strand
CCGCCGTGCATGAACATGGACGTCAGCACCGTGTACCAGGCCCGCTGATCGCCCACCTGACAGGTCAGGCCCGGCCCCATGGGAATACTGGTTCCGGGGGACAGGCTACCCAAGAGCTCGCCGGGGATCGCCCCAAAACTGCAGACCGAGCGCGCCAGCGCCGGGGACGTCCCGGCCCCCTGCACCACGATCCAAACCAGGCTGACAACGACGATGATCGCGATGGTGACGACCGGCGTCAGATAGGTGGGATTCTCGTCCCGATAGGGGAACATGTCTCAATTCTACCAGCGTCTAAGTCTTTGAGCAACAACATGTAGCGCCTCGCTGCCATTTTGGCACTGTAATCTGGTACGCCGCTTGCTCCTGCAACCAAGTGCCCTGGTTTCGCATCTACTACTTCTGTATGAGGAGCCTGCCGTATGGCGCAGAAAATCATCGGGATCGACTTGGGTACGACCAACTCCGTGGTGGCGGTCATGGAGGGTGGCGACCCCGTTGTCATTCCCAATTCCGAGGGGGGCCGCACCACGCCCTCGGTGGTGGCGTTCACCAAGGACGGCGAGCGCCTGGTGGGGCAGGTGGCGAAGCGGCAGGCCGTGACCAACCCCAAGAACACGGTGTTCTCCATCAAGCGGTTCATGGGCCGGCGGCTGGGCGAGGTGCCGGAGGAGATCAAGCGGGTCCCTTACAAGGTGTTGGCCGGCTCCAACGACCTCGCGTCGGTCGAGGTGCAGGGCAAGACGTACACGCCTCCCGAGATCTCGGCCATGATTCTTCAGAAGATGCGGCAGACCGCCGAGGATTATCTGGGGCACAAAGTGGAGAAAGCGGTCATCACCGTCCCCGCCTACTTCAACGACTCGCAGCGCCAGGCGACCAAGGACGCCGGCCGGATCGCGGGGTTGGACGTGGTACGGATCATCAACGAGCCCACGGCGTCGGCGCTGGCGTACGGTCTGGACAAGAAGAAAGAAGAGAAGATCGCGGTCTACGACTTGGGCGGCGGCACCTACGACATCTCGGTCCTGGAGCTGGCCGAGGGCGTCTTCGAGGTGAAGAGCACCAACGGGGACACCCACCTGGGCGGCGACGACTTCGACGCGCGGATCATGGAGTGGCTGGTGGCGGAGTTCAAGCGCGATCAGGGCATCGACCTCGCCAAGGACCCGATGGCGCTCCAAAGGCTCAAGGAAGCGGCCGAGAAGGCCAAGATGGAGCTGTCCACGGTGATGCAGACCGAGATCAACCTGCCGTTCATCACGGCGGACCAAGCCGGCCCCAAGCATCTGAACCTCACCCTGACCCGGGCCAAGCTGGAGCAGCTGGTGGACGACCTGGTGCGACGCACCATCCCGCCCATGGAGCAGGCCCTGAAGGATGCCGGGTTGGACCCCAAGAGCATCGACGAAGTGATCCTGGTGGGCGGCCAGACCCGCATGCCCAAAGTCCAGGAGATCGTCAAGGGCTTCTTCGGCAAGGAGCCGCACAAGGGCGTCAACCCGGACGAGGTGGTGGCCATCGGCGCGGCGATCCAGGGCGGCGTGCTGGCGGGCGACGTCAAGGACGTGCTGTTGCTGGACGTGACGCCGCTTTCCCTGGGGATCGAGACCCTGGGTGGGGTGACCACGGTGTTGATCACCCGGAACACCACCATCCCGACCAAGAAGTCCGAGATCTTCTCCACCGCGGAAGACAACCAGACCACCGTGGAGATCCACGTGCTCCAGGGCGAGCGCGAGATGGCGATCGACAACCGGACGATCGGGCGGTTCCAGCTCACGGGCATTCCGCCGGCGCCGCGGGGCATGCCGCAGGTCGAGGTGACGTTCGACATCGACGCCAACGGCATCCTCCACGTCTGGGCCAAGGACCGGGCCACCGGCAAGGAGCAGAAGATCCGGATCGAAGCCTCGAGCGGGCTGTCCGAGGCGGAGATCCAGAAGATGGTGAAGAGCGCCGAGGAGCACGCCTCCGAGGACAAGAAGCGTCGAGAGGAGATCGAGCAGCGGAATCGCCTGGACGCGATGGTCTACGAAGTGGAGAAGAACAGCAAGGAGTGGGCCGACCGTCTGGAGGCGGGCGTCCGCGACCGGCTGAACGGGGCGGTGGATCAGGCGAAGAAGGCGCTGCGCTCCGGCGCGGCGGACGAGATCCGGCGTGCGCTGGAGGAGTTGTCGCAGGCCTACTCCGCCGCGGGGGCGTCCCTCTACCAGGCCGCCGGGCGGGCGAGCGGCGGTGAGTCCGGTGGGCCGCAGCCCGGTGGCCCCGAGGCGGGCAAGAAGGAAAAGGAAGACGTGGTCGAGGCGGACTACGAGATCGTGGATGAGGACAAGAAGTGAGGGCAGGAGGGGCAGAAAAGGGGCAGAACAAGGGCAGCAACAGGGCAGAAGGGGCAGAAGAGGTCGGGTGGCGGCCGCTCCTGCCTCGCCTGCCCTCTTTCTGCCCCTTCTCCTGCCCTTCTGCTGCCACGGAACCGAGTCTCGGCTGAAGTGTTAAGTTATAGTGTCTAGTCGATAACCCTTTACAGCAGGATAGCGTTGCCCCATGACTACACGCACTCGTGACTGGATCAAGCTGAGCGGACTGGTGGCGTTGGCGTTGATGCTGGCGCTGGCGTTCGCGGCCGCGGTCAACCTGCCGCGCCGCTCCGAGGCCCAACAGGCGATCGCGAACCTGGCGCCCGCCAAGGTGCTCTCGATCCCGGCGGCGAAGCCCGCGGCGGACCTGAGCGAGGCCTTCGTGGCGGTGGCGCAGGCGGTGCGGCCCGCGGTGGTCTTCATCGAGGCGGAGCAGCGGACGGAGACCTCGTCGCCGCGGCTGCGGCAGCGCCTGCCGCCCCCCTTCGACCAGTTCTTCCCCGACCTGGACGTGCCGCAGCAGCCCCGGGTGCGGCGCGGCGAGGGGAGCGGCTTCATCATCTCGTCCGACGGCTACATCCTGACCAACAACCACGTGGTGGATGAGGCCGACAAGCTCAAGGTGAAGCTGATCGACAAGCGCCAGTTCACCGCGAGGCTGGTCGGGCGGGACCCGGACACGGACGTCGCGGTGATCAAGATCGATGCCACCGGGTTGCCGAGCGTTCCGCTGGGGAATTCGGACGAAACCAGGATCGGCGAGTGGGTGCTGGCCGTGGGGAACCCGCTGGGAGAGGAATTCGCCTTCACGGTGACCGCCGGGATCGTGAGCGCCAAGGGCCGGCGCCTGGCCGATCTGGCCAACCGACTGTACAGCATCGGGGATTTCATCCAGACCGACGCCGCCATCAATCCCGGCAACTCCGGCGGTCCCCTGGTCAATCTCCGGGGCCAGGTCATCGGGATCAACTCGGCGATCGCCAGCCCCACGGGGCTGTACTCGGGGTACGGCTTCGCCATTCCCATCAATCTGGCCCGCACCGTCAGCGAGCAGTTGATGGCGCATGGGAAAGTGACCCGCGCGGTCCTGGGCATCTCGATCCGTAACGCCGACCCTGACGATGCCGCGTACGTCGGCCTGGATTCGATCCGTGGCGTGGTGGTCCTCGACTTCCCGCGGGACGACAGTCCGGCGAAGAGAGCGGGCCTGCAGGCCGGGGACGTGATCGTCGCGCTCGACGGCCAACCGATCGCCTACGACGCGCAGTTGCAGCAGATCGTCGGCTTCAAGCGCCCCGGCGAGAAGGTGCAGGTGACGATCGTCCGGAAGGGCGGCGAGCGTCGCACCTACGCGGTCACGCTGGCCGCTCGGGAGGACACCGAGCAGCGGGTCGCGTCGAACACCAGCCGGGAGCCGCGCAGGGGCTCGTCCTCCGAGAACAAACTCGGCCTCACCGTCGAGCCCTTGACGGAGCAGGTTTCCCGGGAAACCCGGATCGGCGAGGAGCACCGCGGCCTCGTGGTGACGTCGGTGGATCCAGACGGACCGGCCGCGGAAAAAGGGATTGGGCCACGGGTGATCATCACCCACGTGAACGGCCAGCGGGTGCGCACCATGGGCGAGTTCGAAAAGGCGATGGAGCCGGTGAAGAAAGGCGACGTCGTCTCCCTGCAGATCTACCTACTCGACCAGAGCGGCCAGGGCCGGTCCACCGTGATCCGGCTGCGGGCGGGAGGCTGAGCCCTACCCCCTGACCCAACCCCGGTGAGATGTGAGACGTGAGAAGTGCCGCCGCGCCCTTCTCACGTCTCACTTCTTACGTCTCACGGCTTCTTAGTGTGCCGCAGCCGTCCGCTTGAGCCTGGCCCCCACCACCAGGTACCCCAGCCGAGCTTCCAGGGGCAGCAGTAACGTCGCCACGACGATGGTGAGCACCACACCGCCCAGGATTGGCCCCACGCCCGACAGGGCCGCGTGGAGCGCCCGCCACACGGCCAGGTAGATCACCAACGTGAAGAGCAGCCCCAGCACTTGGTGAACGCCGCGGCCCCCGCCCGGCTCGATCCGCAGCGCGCCGAGGTAGAGCGCCGTGAAGGGGAAGAAGGCACACATGGGGATCAGCCATTCGAGCATGTCACCCCTCCTTTCGTTCGGATCCGGCCGCGCCAGGGCGGCTGCCCTTGACCGGGGAGGAGGCCGGCTCCAACCTTCCAGAAGTCGCGCCGCCCTCCTACGGCGCTACCTCATACGGTATGGACCACTCCGTCCTCGTCGTGGCCGTGCTCATGGCCACCGTGTTGCTGCGGCTGGCCCTCGTCCTGGGGGTGATCTGGCTGCTGATCCCCGGGCGGCGCCGGTGTCCCCGCTGTGGTGACGACGAGCTAAGCCGCGTGTCCTCCCGGCTGGCGCGGCTGCTCCACCTGGAGCGGCGCTGGTGCCTGGCGTGCGGCTGGGAGGGCGTCTCCAAGCCCACGGTCTCGGCCCCGCTGCACCCACCGGTCCCCACCGGGCGGCTCCCCTGACCCGCGGCCGCCGGCTTTTCGCGGCCGGGATCCTGCTCGGCCTGGGCGCGGCAGTGCGCCCGCTTTCAGCCCAGATCGCCCTGGATCCCCCGTCCGTTACGCCAGCCGCCTGGGAGCGCTTCACGCTCCGCGTGGTGAACCAGACCGACACGCCAACGGTAGCAGTCCGCATCACGCTCCCGGAGGCCGTCCAGGTGCTCGGGGTCGGCGCTCCGCCCGGCTTTACGGCCCGGCTCCAGCCGGCCACCGACAGCTCGGCTCCCAGCATCGAATGGTCCGGGGGCCGGGTCGATCGGGGCGCCTTCTACGAGTTCGCCTTCCTGGGCCGCGTGGCGCCCGATGCCCGTCCCGGAGCCGAACTGGTTTTCCCCGTCAGGCTCACCCGTGCCAGCGGCTCCACGGTGGATTGGGCCCGGGGAGGAGCCAGCCGGGCTCCCACCGTGTCCATTCGCGGTACCACGGCGATCTCGCCGGCCGGGGCCTTCGCGCTGGCCGGCGCCGCCACCGGCCTCGCGATCCTCGCCCTCGTACTCGCGGTGGTTCGACGGCGCGCCTAGCCCTCAGCCATAGCCACAGGTACGGTTTTACCGCTGCGTTGTTCTCTGCGCACTCTGCGGTGAAACCTCGGAGGCGTCAGGCTCCTCGCGGACCTCCGCCCTCCGCTTCTTCTGCTGGTACCACCAGACGCCGATCACGATCCCGAAGAACACGATGGGCGTGAACACGAACAGCGCACCCACCCAGAACATGGCGGTGTCGGCCGCGTGGTTCATCGCCCCAGAAACCGCCGCAGGTTCTTCAAGTAATAACTCAGGGCCAGCGTGCACAGAGCGAAAGTCACGCCCAGCACCAGCGGCACGGTGCCGCCGTGGGCGCGGAACCGGAGCAGGGCCCAGACGGAGAAGCCCGCGCAGAACAGAATCGCCGTGCCGATCAGGAACCGATGAAACGCGATCATCTCGCTACCACCGGAACTCGGTGATCACCGCCAGCACCAGGATAAGTGCCAGCGGGAGCGGCGCCGCGGCCAGGATGCGCAGCCGGTTCGACTCGAACTTGAGATGCATGAAAAACAGGGCGACCAACCCCGCCTTCCACACGGCCAGGAACACCAACGCCAGGAGCAGCAGGTTCCTGGGGATGTGCGAAAGAAACGCCACCGCCACCTCCACGATCGTCAGGATGAACAGGTACGCCCAGATCAGGAGGTAATTGGGATGCTGCTTTCGGTGCGCCAAGTCGTCCATGGTCGCCCTCACACCAGGTAGACGATGGTGAACAGGATGATCCACACCAGATCCACGAAATGCCAGTACAGCCCGATCACCTCCACCCCGCGGTAATCGGTGGCGCTGTAGCCCCCACGAAGCGCCTTCAGGTACACCCAGATCATGGACACCACCCCGCAGGTCACGTGAAAGCCGTGGAAGCCGGTCATGATGTAGAAGGTGGAGCCGTAGATGCTGGCCGTGGCCTCGGGGATGGTTCCCTGCGCCACCAGCTCGGCCAGCTCGCTGCCCTCGCGGATGCCGCTCGGGAGGAAGCCGCGGTGGACCAGGTGGGTGTATTCGTAGACCTGGACGCCGACGAACGAGGCGCCTGCGAGGATGGTCAGCAACAACCAGAGCTTGAGTTTCTGCTGATCGCCGTCCACCACGGCGGCGTAGGCCTTCACCATCGAGACGCTGGAGCAGATCAGCAGGAAGGTGTTGAACGCCGTTATCGGGACGTTGAGCACCACGCCCGGCCGGGCCCACTCCCCGGGCGCGCCGAAGCGCAGGATGATGTACGAGCCGATCAGCGCGGTAAAAAACATCACCTCCGAGCCGAGGAAGATCCACATCCCCAGCTTTTCGTTGTAGACCCCGGCGCCGTGCTCCGCGGCGACCGGGGGTTCCATCACTGCAACGTGCGCCATGGTCGTGTCCCCTCAGTCGCCGGCCGGCTGCGACGCCGGCATCCGGTCGGTGGGCAGCCGCTTATTCTGCGGCAGATAGTCTTCCGTCGCTTCGGGCGAGCTGTACTCGTACGGGCCCCGATACACCGTGGGCGTCACCGCGAAGTTGCCGTGGGGCGGGGGCGACGGGACGGTCCATTCCAGCGCGTTGTCGTGCCAGGGGTTGGCCTCGGCCTTCGTCCCCCGGAACCAGCTCAGGATGAAGTTGAGCGCGAAGATCGCCTGGCTGGCGAACAGCAGCAACGCGGCGATGGTGATGAACTGGTTGAGCGGCTGCAGGGGCTGCAGGAACTCGTATTGCGTGGGATCGTAGATGCGCCGCATGTGCCCCTGGAGGCCCAGCTGGTGCATGGGGAAGAACGTCAGGTTGTAGAACACGAAGGTGAGCCAGAAATGCGCCTTGCCCCAGAAGGGGTTCATCATCCGGCCGAACATCTTGGGATACCAGTAGGTGATCGCCCCGAACAACGCGAACAGGCTGCCGCCGAACAGCACGTAGTGGATGTGGGCCACGATGAAGTAGGTGTCGTGGATGTAGATGTCCACCGGGGTCGAGGCCATGAACACGCCGGAGAGGCCGCCGATGACGAACATCGCCACGAACGCCACGGCGTGCAGCATGGGCACGTGGAAATGCAGGCTGCCCCGCCACATGGTGCCCAGCCAGTTGAACGTCTTGATGGCGGAGGGCACCGCGATGAGCAGGGTCGAGATCATGAACGTCTGGCCCAGCGTGGGGTTCATGCCGCTCTGGAACATGTGGTGCCCCCACACGATCCAGCCCAGGAACCCGATGCCCATGATGGCGAACACCATGGACTCGTAGCCGAAGATCGGCTTGCGCGAGCCGTTGGCGATGATGTCCGACACCATGCCCATGGCCGGCAGGATGAGGATGTAGACCTCCGGGTGACCGAAGAACCAGAACAGGTGCTGCCACAGGAGCACCTGCCCACCGGTGGCCGGCTTGAAGAAGTGGGTACCAATCGTTTGGTCGAACAGCAGCATGATCGCGCCGCCCGCGAGAATGGGGATCGCGAGCAAGACCAGAATGGCCGTGATGAACAGCGCCCAGATGCTGAGCGGCAGCCGAAACCAGGTCATGCCGGGTGCGCGCAGGTTGATGACGGTGGTGATGTAGTTCACCGCGCCGAGCATGGAGGAGAGGCCCAGCACGACCAGGCTCACGCACCACAACTGCTGCCCCAGGCTCACCCCGGAGTACTCCGGGGACGCGCTCAGGGGCGCGTAGGCCGTCCAGCCCGCGCCGGCGTGTCCGCCTTCCGCCCAGAACCCGGCCAGCATGATGAGCCCCGACGGCACCGCCACCCAGAAGGACATCATGTTGAGGCGCGGGAACGCCATATCCGGCGCGCCGATCTTGAGCGGGATCAGGAAATTGCCGAACACGCCCACCAGCAAGGGCATGATGGCGAAGAACACCATGAAGGTGCCGTGCATGGTGACCAGCGAGATGTAGAACTCGGGCAGCAGGATGCCGCCGGGCGCCATGGTCTCGGGCAGCAGCGCGGCGCCGGGCATGACCTGGCCCGGGAAGCCCAGCTGCCAGCGCATCATCATGGCCAGCGCCCCGCCCATGGCGAGGAACAGCAGGCTCATGATGAGGAACTGGATGCCGATGATCTTGTGATCGGTCGAGAAGATGTACTTGCGCAGAAACGACCGATCGTCCACGTGCCCCGCGTGACTTACCTGACCGACAGTTGCCGCAGTCGTCGCCATGTCGTCCCCTCTAACGGAGCGCTACGGTTTGGCTCTGTTCCGCCAGCCACTGGTCATAGCTTTCCTGGGTGTGCACCGTCACCTGGGCACGCATGCGATAGTGCCCCAGCCCGCACAACTCGGCGCAGGCCAGCTCGTACGTCCCCACCTCGGTGGGCTGGAACCACACCCGGATCCCCAGACCCGGTACCGCGTCCTGCTTGATACGCCAGGCCGGCACGAAGAACGAGTGGATCACGTCCTCCGCCGTGAGCGTCGCCACGGTGGGGCGGTTGACCACCACGTGCAGCTGGTTCCGGAGCTGGAAGTCGTCGGCGGAGCCCAGTTGACCATCCGGGCCGGGATACGTGACGTGCCACTCGAACTGTTGCGCGTGGATCGCGACCGGCATCGCGTCGCCCGGCACCGAATGGCGGCCCTTCACCTGATTCCACACCGGGCCGCTCATCAGGCCCAGCACCACCACCGTCACCGCGGTCACCGAGGTCCAGGTGATCTCGGCCCTGGTGCTGCCGTGGATGTACTCGGCTTTGCGACCGGGTCGAGCCCGGTACTTGATGAGGAACCACACGAGACCCACTTCGACCACGACGAACGCGATCC
>JACPAP010000014.1 GCA_016180765.1 Gemmatimonadota bacterium | reverse complement strand
ACCAGCGCTTCGAGGTCTTGCTGGGGCGGCGCGGGCGGCGGTGGGATCTCGGTCCGGCGCTCTTCGACGTCGGGCCTGGTACAGAGCGCCGTGACGTAGCAGCTCCCGAACTCCCGCCAATAGGTGAAGACCGGCGGAAGGACCTGGCCGATCTCGGCGCCTCCGAGCCTCAGGAGTCCGTGCCCCGCGCCTCGGGCGAAAGCCTGTCGCAGCCGCTCGGCGAGCGCGGCTTCCAGCTCGGGGGCATCGGCGGCGGGGGCAAGCAGGAGGCGGCCGTGCGGCGTCAGGCAGGGGGCCAAGCGAAGCTCGCCCACGCCACTAATCGTCCTTCCTCCACGCCGGCCCGTTTTCAGAACGCTCCACTCTGGGAGGGCCGTTTGAAATTCCTATGCAGGATGTAGAATGCCGGATCAGGATCAAGAAGAGGGCGACGTTGTGAGCAGCTCGAATCCGTCCTCATCTTTCAACGCCCGATCAAAGGTCGAGGTCCTGTCACAGCCATTCGATAGATTCTTCTCACCGATCAGATAGTCCGCGAAATCCGCCTTTCTGTCCCTGAACCGTTTCAACGCCCGCCACACGTTCTCTCGTTCCTCGAACTCGAACTGCTGCGTGAGGAGGAGTTTCTCGATGGCATCCGCGATCTCATGCCTCGAATAGTCGTATCCCGACGCCAGGACCCACACCGCCTCGCAGAGCACGATCGTGTTGAGAAAGACGACGGCGTCGTGGGCAACCGTCTCAGCAATCAAGCGGTCGACGATCGCGGCCTGGCCGGGATCATCCTTAACCAGATAACGAACCAGGACGTTGCTGTCGAAACCTCTCACGATCTGGACCCGTGGCGCTGCCGGATAATCCGGTTCATGTCCTCCACCTTGAGCGGCCGCTGCCCGGGTCGATGAAGGATTCCATGGAGATCCCGGATGTGGTAGGTGGCAGGCCGGAGCACCACGTTCCCCGATTCATCTACAACGTAGTCGATCCGATTACCTGGCTGCAGCTTCAGGTAGTCCCGGATTTGCTTCGGGATCGTGGTCTGACCCTTCGCGGTTACGCTAGAGCTGGGCATTTCCTTACCTGCTGACGGATTCCTTACTTCAAGGTAAGTGACGGCAGCCCGGCGATCAAGGCCCTGCCCGTAGGCGTTCTTGCGATCAGCCACTGCCGCTCCGGTGTTAGCGATCAGCTACAAAGAGTATGAGAGCCATTCAGCACGGCCGGGACAACCCGCAATGGCTGTCCCGTCCCGGATAATCGCGCTTATGTCCTTGCGCGAACGCTCGGTCATGAGGCTTCCGCACAGTTCCCAGGCAGCTGCCAGCGCGGGCCTTCCGCCAAACCGGTCAGCGCGTCTTCACTTGGGGCCGTCGAGCTGGTAACCGTGGAGGTGCCTGGTGCGCTTTCCTTCGCGCGGCCCGCGGCCGAGCGATGAATCCCACGGAGAGGCTACACCCCAGAGCGGCAGCGATCCGGTATAGCATCGCGAGGGAGTGCCCCTGGTAATCTGCATCCTCAAGCCGTGCAATGACCGGCTGTTTGGTTCCGATCAGCTCGGCCAATTGTTTCTGCGTGAGCCCCCGAGCGGTCCGCAGCTCGTAAATCTGCCGACCCACGGCGGCCTTGCTCCGCTCCTCCGCCAACAGCGCCTGCATTGCCGCATCGTCACGGGTCCACGACTCCAGCATCCGGACCGCGTCGGCACCGGCAGCAATGTTCTTGTCTATCTTCCGAGTGGCCATCCCGTTCTCTTGTTTCCTTCCCTCTACGGCAACGGGCCACGAAACGTGTGCGCCTCCGGATCCCTGGCGTACGCATCCTATCGTTTCACGGCCAGATCGATATCCTGGTCCGGCACCATATCGTCCTTGGTCAAGGCGTGGAGGAGCACGGCGACCACACGACCGTGGATCGAGTAGAGGATTCGGTAGTTGACCCGCCCAAGCCGCGCGCGAAGCTCATGAATGCCATCCCGGAGGGTGTCGGTCTCCGGACGCCGAAGCTCATGCCCGAGCTCGCATAGGCGCTCGATTCGCACGACGCACTTGGCGAAGGCCCGCGGCTGGGTCCGCCGCAGTTCGACCAGCCACTCGACCACGGGGGCGGTGCCGTCGTCATCCTGGAAAAACACAACGGTTGTACGCGGCACCGTTACCTCATCTTAAGGTATAACAATATTGTTATCTCCGCAAGGTTGGCTACACACGCTCGGGCTTCAAAACCGGACCAACAAGAAGCCCCGCGCATCCAAGGGACGCCGGGGCAACCCGTTTAACTGACCGCTGATAGCTGACTGCTGCCGTTCATGGGCCTGGGTAGAGTTGAACTACCGACCTCACGCTTATCAGGCGTGCGCTCTAACCACCTGAGCTACAGGCCCTGATAGAAGTGGGAAGTATCGCGACCACGACCCGGCCAAGACCTCTCACTTCTCACCTCTCACGTCTCACTGAATCTAATCACTCCCAGTCCCGCTTCCGCTTGGGCGGCCGGGGCCCACCCTCGTCCTCGTCGAAATCCTTCTCGAGGTCGTCGTACTCCTCGTAGTCTTCCTCGTCCTCGTCGTAGTCGTCGTAATCCTCGTCTTCTTCGTCGAGCTCTTCCTCCAGCTCCTCGTCCTCGAAGTCGTAATCCTCCGTCTCGTCTTCCTCGTCCTCGTCGAACCGCCGCCGAGCCTCCACCGGCCAGGACGGCGCCTCCCAGGGCCACATGGCTCCTCCCACGCGAAGAATGAGGGGGTTCACTCGGCCGCCACCCGCGCCTGGCGGGATGCCTTGCGGCGGTCCACTCCCAAGAGCTGTCGCTTCCGCAGCCGGATCGCCCCCGGCGTGACCTCGATCAGCTCGTCGTCCTCGATGTACTCCAACGCCAGCTCCAGCGTGACCTGCCGCGGCGGCTCCAACCGGATCATCTCGTCCGACGCGGTGGTCCGCATGTTGGTCAGCTTCTTCTCTTTCGACACGTTAACGTCCAGGTCGCCGCTCCGCACGTGCTCCCCGACGATCATCCCCTGGTACACCGGATCCCCGGGGCTCACGAACATGGTGGCCCGCTCCTGAAGATTGAAGAGGGCGTACCCCACGGCCACTCCTTCCCGATCCGCCACCAGCACGCCTCGCGTCCGCCCCGGGATCGGCCCGGCCCAAGCGCCGTACTCCATGAATCGATGGTGCAGCACTCCCTCGCCCCGGGTCTCCGTCAGGAAGTCGGAACGGTAACCAAACAGTCCGCGTGCCGGTATCCGGAACCGCAGGTGCACCCGGGCCCCACCCCCCGCCACATTCCGCAGGTCCAGCATCTGAGCCCGGCGCGGACCCAGCCCTTCCATCACCACGCCCAACATCCCGTCCGGCACGTCCACCAGCAACTCCTCGTACGGCTCCAGCTTCTCTCCGCGCTCTCCCTCCCGGGTGATGACCCGCGGACGGCTGACCTGGAACTCGTATCCCTCGCGCCGCATCGTCTCCATCAGGATCCCGAGGTGCAGCTCGCCCCGCCCCGACACCGTCAACGTGTCCGGCTGGTCGGCCCCCCCCACCCGCATCGCCACTTTCCGCTCCACCTCCCGGTACAGACGCTCGCGCACCTGCCGGGTGGTCACGAACTTGCCCGACCGCCCCGCGAAGGGCGAGTCGTTGACCATGAGGTCCACCGAGATGGTGGGCTCTTCCACCGCGATCCCTGCCAGCCGCTCCAGGTGCTCGCCGTCAGTCACCGTCTTGCCGACCTCGACGCCGTGCAACCCCGCCAGCGCCACGATGTCCCCTGCGGAGGCCTCCTCCAGCTCGACCCGCTCCACTCCCTCGAAGCCGAAGAGCTTGAGCACTCGCCCCCGCTCGGCCTCCTCGGGCGGGACCAGACCCGGCTCGCCCAGCGGAAGCAATGCCACCGGCTCGCCCGCATGCACCGTCCCTCGCTCGATCCGCCCGATCGCGATCCGCCCCACGTACGGCGAATGGTCCAGCGTGGAAATCAGCATCTGGAAGGGGCCGTTGGGGTCAGCTTTCGGTGCGGGGATGTGATTCACGATCGCGTCAAACAACGTCGTAAGGCCCGCCTCCGGCTCATCCGGGATCCGGGGCCCGGGACCCGGGACCCGGGAGGGGATGTTGGCAGGAGACCCGGACCCCGGACCCCGGTCCCCGGTCCCCGGTCCCCAATACGCCACCCCGTCCCTGCCAGACGCATAAAGGAAGGGCGCATCGAGTTGCTGGTTCGTGGCATCGAGATCCATGAACAACTGCAACACCTCGTCGTGCACCTCGGCCGGCCGAGCGTCGGAGCGGTCGATCTTGTTGATCACCACGACCGGCATGAGACCCAGCGCCAGGGCCTTGCGGGTCACGAAGCGGGTCTGCGGCATCGGGCCTTCGGCCGCGTCCACTAGGAGCAGCACCCCGTCCACCATCCGCAGGATCCGCTCCACCTCGCCGCCGAAATCGGCGTGGCCCGGCGTGTCTACGATATTGATCTTGCTGCCGTGCCAGCGTACCGAAGCATTCTTCGAGAGGATCGTAATCCCGCGCTCCCGCTCCAGCGGGTTGGAGTCGAGCACCCGCTCGGCCACCTGCTGGTTGGCGCGGAAGACGCCGGCCTGGCGCAGCATCGTGTCGACCAGGGTCGTCTTACCGTGGTCAACGTGCGCGATGATCGCGATGTTACGGATGGACAACGGGTAAGGCCTTGGAAATCAAGTACTTAGTTGCGTGCCACCTGGGTGCGTGGGGCCAGTATATCGGGGCTGGGGAGAAAAAACAAGCGGCCGGCGGAACCGGGTGAACGGTCAGCGGGGCCATAGGGGTGCGCGGTGCGCAGGGTAGCAACCGCCTCTCTCTGTGCTTGGGGTCCGGTCTGAACTACCCCGCGCACCGCGTGCTGCTTACTCGCCTACTGCTCACCATTGGCACACGTGTCGTCTCTCTCCAACTGCATCGTCACGTGATTGATCCCCAGGTCCGCCATCTGCCCCTGCACGGTTTCCAACACCCGCTGGTTGGCGCCGGGGTCGCCCACCACCGCGTGGCCGCTCATGGCCACCACGCCGCTGGTCAGGGTCCAGACGTGCAAGTCGTGCACGTCGCTCACGCCCGGAATGCCGGCGATCCGGCGCTCCACCTCGGACAGCGAGATCTGCCGTGGCGTGGCTTCCAGCAGGATCTCCACGCTGTCCCGCGCCAACCGGGCACCGCTCCACACGATCAGCACCGCGATCGCCACCGAGATCAGCGGGTCGGCCAGCGTCCACCCGGTGACCAGGATGACCGCGCCGGCCGCCATCGCGCCGATGGACCCCAAAAGATCGCCCAGCACGTGGAGGTACGCTCCGCGCACGTTGAGCGAGTGTTTGTGGCCGCGGTGCAGGAGCCGCAGCGCCACGACGTTGACGAGGAGGCCGGCGAATCCTACGCCGAACAGAATCCTGGGCTCCACCACCGGCGGCTGCCGGAACCTTTGCGTCGCCTCCCACACGATCCCGCCCGCCAGCACCAGCAGGGCGGCGCCGTTGACCAGGGCGGCCAGGATTTCCAGCCGCAGGTAGCCGTAGGTCCACTCCGCGGTGGCGGGCCGCTGCGCGGCCCAGGCGACGAACAGCGCCAACCCCAGCGCCGCCACGTCGGCGAACATGTGGCCTGCGTCAGCTAGCAGCGCGAGCGAATTGGCCACCCAACCGGCCACCGCTTCCACCACCAGAAATAAAGCCGTGAGCACCAGCACGCGCTTCAGCGTGTGCGCGTGGCTCGCCAGCAGCGGGGCCCGGTGGGCGCACTCCAGCGAACGCTGCGACGGCTCGGGCTGGGTCACGTCCCGACTCTCGGGTTTCCGCGGCTCCGGGCCGCGGTGTACCTTACGCGCTGAGCCACCATGGAAAACGAGCTCACCATCGGGTCGCTGCTCCTGCGCGCGCTGGCCGTCATCGTGCTGCTCGCCGCCAACGCCTTCTTCGTCGCCGCCGAATTCGCCCTGGTCGCTTCGCGCCGCACCCGCATCGACGCCATGGTGCGACGGGGTGACCGAAAGGCTAAGACGGTCCAGACGGCGCTGCAAGACCTGTACTTCCAGCTCTCCGCCGTGCAGCTGGGTATCACGCTGGCGTCCATTCTGCTGGGGTATGTCGCGGAAGAAACCACTGCTGTCCTGTTTCGCGAGTGGTTCCAGGCGGTGCCCTGGCCAGTCGCCTTCGTGAGTCGTGCGGCGCTGGCGTCGGTCATCGCCGTATCCGTCATCGCATTCCTGCACGTGGTGGTGGGCGAAGTGGCCCCCAAGAACCTGGCGCTGACGTATCCCGAGCAGACCAGCCGCTGGGTGGCCGGGCCCCTCCTCGTCTTCTCCTGGATCACCAGGCCCGCCACCAATCTTCTCAACTGGAGCGCCAACTCGCTGGTGCGGGTGCTGGGGATCAAGAGCGCCGCCGCCGAGCTCGAGCGCATTCACTCCCCCGAAGAGATCGTGATGCTCCTCAAGCAGAGCCAGAAGTCGGGCCGGATCGCGCGGGAGGACGTGAAGCTGATCGAGGGCGTGTTCGAATTCACCGAAAAGAGCGCTCGCGACGTCATGACCCCGCGCACCGACGTGGTGGCGCTGGAGGAGGACCTCACTGTCCGCGAGGCGGCGAGCCGCGTGGCCCAAGCCGGTCGCTCCCGCTACCCGGTGGTGCGGAAGTCCCTGGACGACATCACCGGCGTGGTCCACGCCAAGCAGATCCTGGCGGCGCTTCAGGACCGTCCCCAAGACCGGGTGGCGAGCCTCATGCGGGAGCCGTTGTTCGTGCCCGGAACCCGGGAAGTGGAAGACGTGCTGGCCGACATGAAGCGCCTCAAGTCCCACCTGGCGGTGGTGCTCGACGAATACGGCGGGACCGCGGGGATCGTGACCATGGAGGACCTGCTGGAAGAGATCGTCGGGCAGATCTACGATGAGTACGACCGCGCCGAGCCGGCGCCCAGCGCGAGCGGCGGGGCGGTGACGCTGCCCGGCAGCATGGAGATCGCGCAGGCCAACGAACGCTACAAGCTGGGCCTGAGCGTGGACCAGTACCAGACCGTCGGCGGATTCGTGTTCGGCACCCTGGGCCGGTTACCGCACCCGGGCGACAAGGTGCCGCTCAAGACCGCGATGCTCGAAGTGGTCGAGATGGACGGGCGACGCGTGAAGCAGCTGAAGCTGGTGCCTACGCCACCGCGCAGCGATTCGCCCCCGCCTCCAGCAGCGTAGGATCTCCCTCCGGCAGCTCCCCCGCTTCGTTGAACATCACGATGGGCAGGTGATTGGGCGGCGTGGGGGGAATCCGCTTGAGCAGCGCCTCGACGAACGCGCTCTCCGGCTCCGCGAGGAGGGGAACGGCGCCGCGGACCTGGCTCAGGGGCGCCACGATGGGCCGGCCGTCGAACGCTATGGGCGAGCTGGTGTGACAGGACAGGACCAGCGTCTCCGCCGGTAGCTCGAACAGCCGCTGGAGCGACGCATACAGGGCGTGCGCCCGCGTGCGCGACTCGGCGGGATCGGACGCCTTGAGGTCGGGCCGGCCCACGGAATTGACGAACAGGGTGTCGCCGGTGCACAGGCCTCGGCCGTCCAGCAGGTAGCAGGTGCTCTCGAACGTGTGGCCCGGCGTCCGGAGCGCTTCCAGATACGAGCTACCGACCTTGAGCGCGTCTCCTTCCTTCACCGCCTGGAACGGGAACCTCACCCGCGGTTGCTCCGGCAGGTACAGCTCGGCGCCGCTCTGGCGCATAAGCTCGCGCGCCCGGGAGAGGTGATCGGCGTGGATGTGGGTCTCGACGACCTTGGTGATTCGCCAGCCGTGGCTCTGGGCGAGCTGCCGGTAGACGGCCACGTCTACGGAGGGGTCGATCACCGCGGCCTCGCCGGCGGAACCGATGAGATACGAGAGACATCCCTTCCCGGTGCGCCGGACCTGAACCACGCCGGCCTGGGTCCCCGGCACCGCGACGTCCGCCGCGTTCCATGCCAGGCTCCACGCCCGCATGCCTCCGTGGAGCGACAGCGCCTTCAGGCCGCGCCGCCGGAGGTGGTCGGCGGCGAGCAGGCTGGTGTTGCCCACGGCGCAGACCGTCACGACCGGCCGATCGGTGGGCAGGTCCACCCGGCTCATGGCGTCCGCATCGCCGGCCCAGAGCGCCTGGTAGGCGTCCACGTGCCGGCTCTCGGGAATGGACCACTCTTGGCGCTGTGCGGTGGGACGCACGTCGAGCACGGTGACCGGCTCACGCCGTTCGAGCAGGTCCCGCAGGGCGTCCACGGAGATGGTCAGCTCGCTCATACGTCGTTCCTCACGTACCAGGGGTCTACCGGCGCTGCAACGGTCCCGACTCGATGGGTCTCCGGCATCCGAATGGCCACCAGGACGCCGGACAAGAGGGTCGCCACGCCGATCGCGCCGATCGCGAAGGCGGTGGAGACCAGATCCGCTAACGCACCAGCCAACAGCGCCCCCAGCGCGTACCCGCTGTCACGCCAGAGACGGTACACGCCGATAGCCGTGGCGCGCCAGGTGGGATGCGCCACGTCCCCCACCGCGGCGAGCAAGGTGGGGTAGACCATCGCGGTGCCCAGCCCGAGCAACACCGCCGCCACGGCCCAACTTTGAAACGCCCGCGTGACGGCGATCCACCAGAGCGCCAGGGCCTGCACCCCCATGCCGCTGGCAATCAGCCATTTTCGGCCGAGCCGGTCGCTGAGCGCTCCGGTGACCAGCTGGCAAACGCCCCAGGTGCCGGGGTAGAGCGCGGCGAGCACGCCGATCTCCGTGAACGACAGCCCGGCCCCCGCGAACAACAGCGGGAACAGCCCCCAGGCCGCTCCGTCGTTGAGGTTGTTCACCAGCCCGGCCTGGTTGCAGCTCGACAGGGCAGGATCGCGCAGCGTCTCGTGTAGCAGCACACGCCGCAGGCCGGGCGCGCCGGCGGGCGCGGCCCGCTGCCGAGCTTCCAGCGCCACATGCGCCCGAGTGTCCCGCGCGAACAGCAGGGACAAGGCTAACCCCGGCGCCACGAAGCCGAGCCCAAGGTAGAATGGTTCGGGGCGCAGGCCGTAGCCGTCGGCGACGAGTCCCGCGGCGAACGTCGCGAGCGCCACGGCGAGATACCCCGCGAACTCGTTGAGCCCCATGGCGAAGCCCCGCCGCTCCGGCCCCACGAGGTCGATCTTCATCACCACGGTCATGGACCAGCAGAGGCCCTGGTTGACGCCAAGCAGGAC
>JACPAP010000307.1 GCA_016180765.1 Gemmatimonadota bacterium | reverse complement strand
GGGCGGGGTCGTCGCGCCGCATCCCCGGCGCCCCGGGACCTGGGCCGGACCACCCCGCGCACCGCGTGCCGCGCACCCTGCTGCTCCCACCGTCACACCGCCAGCTCCAGTTCCGGCTGCACCAGGCGCCGGTAAAGTCCCCCAGCTCGGATCAACTCCGCGTGCCGTCCCTGCTCCACCACGCGGCCCTGGTCGAGCACCACGATCTGATCCGCCCGCGCCACGGTGGACAGCCGGTGCGCGATCACGAACACCGTGCGGTGCTCCAGCAGCCGGGCGATGGCCTGCTGCACCAGCCGCTCCGACTCGACGTCGAGGGACGACGTCGCCTCGTCGAGAATGAGCAACGGCGGGTCGCGCAAGAGCGCGCGCGCGATCGCGATGCGCTGCCGCTCGCCGCCGGACAACCGCATGCCGCGCTCGCCCAGGACGGTCTGGTAGCCCCGAGGGAGCCGCTCGATGAACGCGTGAGCGTGGGCGGCTCGGGCGGCCGCTTCCACCGCGGCGTCACTGGCCCAGCGCTGGTCGCCGTAGGCGATGTTGGCCCGCACCGTGTCGTTGAACAACACGGTATGCTGGCTCACCAGCCCCAAGTGGCGCCGGATGGAGCGGCGCTCGTACTGGCTCAGGCGCACGCCGTCTACCAGCACCTCCCCGCGCGCCGGCTCGACGAACCGCGGCAGCAGATCGACCAAGGTGGACTTGCCGGCCCCGGACGGGCCCACGATGGCCACCACCTCGCCGCGACGCACGGTGAGCGTCACGTCCCGTAGCACCCAGCGGCCAGGCTCGTACGCCACCCACACCCGTTCAAAGGCGATCTCGCGGGACAGCCCCGGGAACGGTCGCGCGCTGGGCGGATCCACGTCGTCGGCCTCGTGGTCCAGCACGGCGAAGACCCGATCGGCGGCGGCCAGGGCATGCTCGGCGTGCGCCGGGAACTGCGAGAGCGCCTTGACCGGCGGCAGCAGGCGCAGGGTCACCGCGAGGAATGCGATCACCAGCTCCGGCCGGAGCGTCTGGCCGCCCACCGCCGCCAGGGTCCCGACCAGGAGCACCAGGATCACCACCGTCGCCCCCAGCGTCTCGCTCAGGGGGTGGGCCAACAGGGCCAGTTTCTCGGCCCGCACCACGCCTTCCAGGCAGCGCTCGGCGGCAGCGGCGAACCGTCCGCGCTCGTAGGCCTCGGCCCCGTGCGCCTTGACCAGGCGCGCGCCTTCCACCGACTCGCTCATCACGGCAGCCAGTTCTCCCCGCTGGTCCAACGCTTCCGCCAGCCGGCGGCGCACCCCGGCGATGACCGGGCGGAGCAGCAACGTCAGGGCGGGGGCGAGCACCAGCGTCAGCAGGGTGAGCCGCCAGGAGAGCGCGAACAGGATCCCGAGGTAGACCAGCACCAGCGCGCCGTTCTGGAACCCCGAGGTGAGCGTCTGTCCGACCAGGGTCTTGGCCTGGTCCGCGTCGGCGGCGGCGTGGGCCACCAGCCGTCCGCCGCGAACGCCCTGGAAGAACCTCAGCCCGAGGCGCTGGACCTGGCCGTACAGCGCCAGCCGAAGATCGCGTGCCACGCTCTCCTGGATACGGGTGCGCCAGTATCCCGCGGCGTACGCGGCCACGTTCTTGAGCGCGATCGCGGCGAGCAGTACGACCACCACGTTGCGCAGCGCCACCATCGGCGCATCCGTGCGCAGCCAGGCTCCCAGCAATCCGTCCAGCAGGCGCAAACGCGGCCCGGTAAGGCCGCATGAAACCCAGCAAGCGCCGGAGGCGTGCCACTCAGCCCGCGCTGCGGGGGGTGAGCAGCGCCACCGGCACGATCATCTCTTCCGGCGTGACACCGCCGTGGAGAAACGCGCCGCGATAGCGGCCTTGATACTCCCGCAGCTTGGTGGGATAGACGAAGAAGTGATCGCTCAGGGCCAGAAGGAGCCGCACGCCCAGGTGCATCTGGGGCAGCCCCCACGAGGGCAGGTCGTCCACCAACAGCGCCGTGTCGGGCCGCTCCGCCCGCAGATCTTCGCCGAACTTGTACCGCAGGTTGGCGGTGGCGTCCCGTTTGGCGAAGACCGTGGCCGGGGTGTTGCAGTGGATCGAACCGTGGTCGGTGGTGAGCAGCACCGGGACGCTGCGGCGCTCGGCCTCCCTCAGCGCCCGCATCAACGCCGACTCCTCGAACCAGGTGCGGGTCAGGCTGCGCAGCGCCGAGGCATCTCGGGCCACCTCGTGGAGGATGGCGTGTTCCGAGCGGCCGTGGATCAACTGGTCCACGAAGTTGAAAACCAGCGCGGTGACGCCGGGCTGCGCCAGGTACCCGGGGAGCTTGCGGAGCAGCTCTTCCCCCTCCGCCGAGGTGGACACCTTCTCGTAGCGCACGGCGGGCGCGGGCGACAACACGTCCGCCATCTGCTCCGCCAGGAGCTCGGCTTCGTGCGCGTTGAGACTCTCGTCGTCGCGCTCACCCCACCATTCCGGGTGGCGCGCGGCGATCTCCGCGGGAAACAGGCCGGAGAAGATCGCGTTTCGCGCGTACGGCGTCGCGGTAGGCAGAATGCTGAAGTAATAGGACACCTCGACGTCGAACATGTCGGTAATGAGCGGCCGCAACACCTCCCACTGGCCGAGGCCCAGACAATCCACCAGCACGAACAGCGCCTTGCCGTGCGCGCGAACCAGCGGCGCCAGGAATTCGGCGCAGACGTCGGGCGACATCGGTGGCCGATCGCCGGAGGCGTCCTGCAGCCACTTCGGGTAGCGGGTTCGCACGTACTCGGCGAAGTCGGCGTGCAGGCTGCGTCCCAGGCTGGCCAGGGCATCGCGCAGCCCCTCCTGGCCTCCCTGTCCCAGCCGGGCCTCCCACTGGGCCAATTCCGCCACCACCTCGATCCACTCGCGCCACCCCAGCCGCGCGCCCCGGCGCTGTTCCAGCTCGCGGAAGCGCGTCACGAAATCCCGCGCCACCCGCTGCTGGCGAATCCGCTGGCCTTCGACCAGCCGGGTGATGACGCTCAGCACCTGCCGCGGGTTGACCGGCTTCACCAGGTAGTCGTCCATCTCGATGCCGATCGCCTCGCGCATGGTCTCCGCCCCTTCGCTCTTGGTGACCATGACCAGCCCCACCAGCTCGAGGCCGCGCCGGCCGGGCAATTGCTCGTCCAGCAGGACCACGCCGTAGGGCTGCCGCCGCAAGAGGGCCAGGGCGTCGTCGCCGTGCGGCGTCCGCTCCACCGCGTAGCCGTGCTCTTCGAGGAAGAGTACGTGCGCGGCCAGCGATTCGACCTCGTCGTCAACCCAGAGAATGGTGTGCGGGCGTTGCATCGCGTAGACAACATAGCCAGGACCACGGAACCGCAGCAACGCGCTCTGGCCGCACCTCCCCCCGCCCCATACATTGGGCCTCCCATGCCGCCGGGCCCGCGCGTCCTGGTCGTCCGGTTCAGCTCGCTGGGAGACGTGGTCCTCACCACGCCGCTCCTCCGCGCCATTCGGAGCCGGTACCCCGCCGCCCTGGTCACCGTCGTGGTTCAGGCGCGTTACGCCGATGTCCTGGCCGGCAATCCCGCCGTCAACGCGATC
>JACPAP010000013.1 GCA_016180765.1 Gemmatimonadota bacterium | reverse complement strand
GGTTGCTCGCGGGGGTGCGGCCGGGCGATTACCTCGCGGTGCTCGCCTACGTACCGCCTTCAGCGGCGAACGACCGGCGGCTCGCGAAGGTCGCGCACGATCTCGCCGCGCAGACCCGTGCGGCCGTGACCGTGGGCTACGGTCCCCGGTATCTCCATTCCACCGGTCAACTGCACAAGGGCGGTCCCGCGAAGGGACACTTCCTGGTGGTCGCGGGGGAGCCCGCGATTGGGCTGTCGGTTCCGGAGGAGTCTTTCGACTTCGGAACCCTGTTCGTGGCGCAGGCGGAGGGCGATGTTGGCGCGCTCACGCGGCGGGGGCGCCCGGTGGTGCGGGTGGACGCGTTGGACCAGCTGGAAGGAGCGGTATGAGCGATCCGGCGGCGGGAGCCAAGCGCCAGGCGGCGCTGCGGGCCGTGGCGCGCGTGAAGTCCGGCATGGTCGTGGGGCTCGGTACCGGCTCCACCGCCCGGTTCGCGGTTGAGGAAATCGGACGCCGGTTGCGAGCGGGTGAGCTCCGCGACATCACCGGCGTCCCGACGTCGATCGCCACCCGCGAGCACGCGACGCAGGTCGGGATCCCGCTCGCGACCCTGAACGACCGTCCCTCCCCGGATCTCACGATCGATGGCGCAGACGAGGTCGATCCGGACGGCAACCTCATCAAGGGCCACGGGGCGGCGCTGTTGTGGGAGAAGATCGTGGCGAGCGCCTCGAAGAAGCTGATCATCGTGGTGGATCCGGCGAAGCGGGTGCAGCGACTGGGGACGACCCGCGCGCTGCCGGTGGAGGTGGTGCGTTTCGGCTGGAAGACCCACGAGGCGGCGATCCGCGAGTTGGGCGCAGAGCCCGCCCTCAAACGGGGCCCGGACGGTGAGCCGATTTCAACCGACGAAGGACACTACATCATTGACTGCACGTTCCCCGGTGGGATTGGCGATCCCGAGGCGGTGGACCGAGCGCTCCAGCGGCGGCCGGGCGTGGTCGAGACGGGATTGTTCCTGGGATTCCATCCGGAGCTCATCGTAGGCGGGCAGTGAGAACCCCGGTGGGCCCCTGCGTTCTCATCAGCCTCAAGCCGGTTCCGCCGCCGCCCGCAGTCCTCCCAGCCCCACGAACCCGCCCGCCGTGCTCTCCAGGTAGGCGAGCGGGTTGTGCGAGAGCGCTCCTTCCGGCAGGAACTCCCACAGTGGCCCCAGGTCTCGGCGTATGCGATCCTCGAAGAACCGCGGCAGCTCGGTGCTCTCGCCCTCGAAGTAGTCCCGGACCGAGCGATCCGTGTCCAGCAGTCGCCGAACCGTGGTGTAGTGCCGGATTCGGCCGGACCCTTCCGACGAGACGGCCCGCACCACGTTCATCCATTTGGGGATGGTCTCGCGCGTGGCGGCGAAGCGCCGGGCGATGGCGCGCCAGGAGAAGCTGTACCGGGTCAGATCGATGACGTGGTCGTAGAAGGTCCGCCAATCATAGTGTCTGGGGCGGACGTTCATGGCGGAGTTGTTGTTCAGGAAGTGGAACGGGAAGGGCAGCACCCGGCCGGTCCGCTGGTACTCGAGGTTGAGCGGCGCGGCGCGCCCGAAGGCAGAGAGCAGCGAATAGCCCGGCAGCGCCACCGGCGCCAGGTCCACGAAGCGCTTGGTCAGCTCGAACGGCTCGGGGCCATCGTCCACGTCCAGGCCGAGCACGAAGTTGGTCTGGATGTAGGGGATGTAGCGGGTGATGAGATTCACGTGCTCCGCCACCTGCCGGACCTTGTCCATCCCGCGGTGGGAGCCGGTCCTGGACTTATTGCCCAGCTCGTACCACGACTCGACGCCCGGTAGAATCGCCTTGACGCCGTTCCGCTGCATGCGCTTGAGGTGCGGCTCGGACAAGAGCGAGAGGCTCGATTCCGCGATGTGGTCCACCCGGCCCGGCGGCCCGGCGGCCTCGATCGCGTCCATGTAATCGTTGAACCGGACGCCGAAGTTGGGATCGTGCCACGCGATCCGGGGTCGCTCCAGCTTGGTGAGCAGAAACTTGAGATCGTCGGTGATCTGCTCGAACCCCAGCGGCTGGTAATCCACGGTAGAGTCGATGCAGAAGCTGCAGGTGTACGGGCAGCCCAGGCTGCCGATCATCGGCACGATCTTGATGGCAGGGGCCTTGGCGATCGTGGGCTCGATGAACTTCCACCGTTGCCGTATGCTGGGCAGCGCTTCGGGCTGGCGCCCGGCCGAAAGCCGGACGCCGACCGGCCGGTGGGGCTGGCAGTCGTCCAGCGCTTGCTTGAGGAGCGCCTTGTCCGTGAAGCCGAAGACGTAGTCGAAGTACCGCGCCGCGTCTTCGGGGTAACAGCGCGCGTGGGGCCCGCCCAGGGCCGTCACGGTTCCGCCCCGGCGGAATAGGTTACTTACGGCGTAGGCGGTTTGTGCGGCATGGGAGAACGCGGTCACGAACAGGAGGTCGATGCCCTGCGGCAGCTCCGCCATCAGGTCCTCGAACCCCGTGTAGCACACGAAGGTCACCGAGTGGCCCTCTTCCTCGCACCACACGCCCACCACCTGGGGCATGATGCTGGCCATATTGGGATTCATCACGCGGGCCCAGAGGGCGCGGGTGGGGCCTTTGGTGACGAGATCGAGAATGCCGACGCGGAGACGACGCACTGGGCTCCCGGGGGGGGGGCGAATGGCCCCTAAGTTTCAACCCGGGACCCGGGACCGCAAGTGCCTTTCCAACTTCCGGCTGGCAGACGCGTCGACCCACAGGTTGTAGGGAGCTGGCATAGCGCAGGCGAGGAGGCGGAATTGCGAGCGTATCGTGTGCTGATCGTGGGCGCCCTGGCCGCGGCGGTCTGCGTGCGACTGGGATTCTGGCAGGTGACTCGGCTCCATCAGCGGCAGGCGTTACGGGCGACGGTAGAGACCCGACTGCGGCAGCCGCCCGTCGAGGTAACCGGGTTTGCCGCGTTCAGGGCGACCACGTTGGGGACCACGGACTCGGCGGCCTACCGGCCGGCCGTGGCGCGCGGCGTGTTCGACTTCTCGCGCCAGGTCGTGGTGGTGGCGCGCGCGGTGGACCAGGTTCCCGGCGTCTACCTGGCCACGCCGCTCCGGTTGGCCGATGGCCAGGCGATCCTGGTCGAGCGGGGATGGGTGCCCTCACCCGACGCCTACACGGTCCGGCTGGATACCCTGCGGGAGGCGGACACGGCGTGGGTCACCGGCATCCTGCTCCGGGTCACGGCCAGCCGCGAATTCGCGGTCCCCGATACCACCTGGCCGATGCATGTGCCGTCGGACGATCCAACCAAGCTGGCCCGCCGGTATCCGTACCCCCTGCTTCCGTGGGTCCTCCGGCGGACCGAGGGGGCGGGAGCCTCGGCCCCCGGGCTTCGGCCGATTCCGGTCCCGGTCATCGACAACGGGCCGCACCTGTCGTATGCCATTCAGTGGTTTGCGTTCGCGACCATCGCCGCGGTGGGGTCGGTCCTGCTGTTCATACGGGAAAGGGGAAACGGGAAACGGGAAACGTGAAACCGGCGCGCTGCCTCTATTGACTTTCGCCGTGGCGAACCGCAATCTCGCGAGTCGAAGGTGTCCCTCTCTACCGGGAGACCAGCCATGCCCAGCAGGCGCCACTTCGTCCAGTCGGTCGTCGCGGCCGCGCTCCCCGCGGCCCTGCCTCTCAGGCCCGCGCTCCGGGACGACGGCGTCGCGCGGATGTTCGAGGCCACGGGGTTCCTGGGGAACCGTTCGGCGGAGGAGGTGGCCGCCGACGAGGACTACTGGTTCGAGATCCAGCAGGCGTTCACCGTAGATCGGAGCATCGTCAACCTCAACAACGGCGGCGTGTCGCCCAGTCCCCGGATCGTCCAGGACGCCATGCGGCGCTATCTGGAGTACTCCAACCAGGCGCCGGTGTACACCATGTGGCAGGTCTTGGAGCCGCAGATCGAGAGCGTCAGACGGCGGCTGGCGGCTGCGTTCGGCTGCGACGCCGAGGAAATGGCGATCACGCGGAACGCGAGCGAGGCCCTGGAGATCTGCCAGCTGGGCCTGGATCTCAAACCGGGCGACGAGGTGCTGACCACGGACCACGACTACCCGCGCATGCTCACCACCTGGGAGCAGCGGGTCCGGCGGGACGGGATCGTGCTCAAGAAGGTGCCGTTCCCGGCGCCGCCGCCTTCCCTGGACTACCTGGTGGACTTGTTCGCCAAGGGGATCACGCCCAAGACCCGGGTGATCCACTTCTGCCACATCACCAACCTGTCGGGCCAGATCTTCCCGGTGAAGGAGATTTGCCAGCTGGCGCGCTCGCGCGGCATCGAAGCGATCGTGGATGGCGCGCACGCGTTCGCGCATTTCCCGTTCCAGCGGGACGATCTGGCCTGCGACTACTACGGCACCTCACTCCATAAGTGGCTCCTGGCACCGCACGGCACCGGTTTCCTCTACGTGCGGCAAGCCCAGATCGACAAGCTCTGGCCCATGATGGCGGCGCCCGCCGAAATGAACGGCAACATCCGCAAGTTCGAGGAGATCGGCACCCACCCGGCGGCCAACCACAATGCCATCGCCGAGGCGCTCACCTTCCACCAGGGGATCGGCGCCGAGCGCAAGGCGGCGCGGCTCCGCTATCTGCGGGACCGCTGGATGAAGCGCCTCGACGGGCAGCCGCGCGTGAAGCTCCACACCAGCTACGACCCGGCGCAGTCCTGCGGCCTGGCGAACGTGGAGATCGAGGGCCTCGAGCCGGCGAAGATCGCCGGTCACTTGTGGGAGAAGAAGCGGATCATCGTGACCGCCATCGGGCATCCGGCGTGCAACGGGCTTCGCATCACCCCTAACGTCTACACCACGCTGGACGAGGTGGACACCTTCGTGGCGGCGATGGAAGGTATTATCCGCAACGGCCTGGCATAGCCGCTCAAGGCCAGTTCTTAGGCGGCGAGGTCTTTCAGTCCTTCTCGTCCCACCGCGCCCACGACCGTCTTGACCAGCTTCCCGTTTTCAAACCGCGCGAAGAACGGGATCGACCGGATGCCGTAGCGCATGCTGACGCCGGGCGCGTGGTCGGTGTCCACCTTGGCGACCAGGAGCTTACCGGCTTGCGCCTGGGCGATCTCGTCCAGAATGGGCGCCATCACGCGGCAAGGGCCGCACCAGTCGGCGTAGAAGTCCACGATCACCGGCACTTCGGCCTTGAGGACCGTGGTGTCGAAGTGCTCTTCACTCACCTTGACCGGCCGGTCGAGCAGGAACGGCTTGCCGCACTCGGCACACTTGGGGCGCTGGTCGGCGCGGTCCAGGTCGACTTGGTTGAGCGTGCTGCAGAACTGGCAAGCCAGCGTCACCGTAGACATAAAGGCGTCATCCGTTGTCGGTTCGGAGTCGGCAATATAACCGGGGCTCCTCCGGTCCGGTTCCCCCGATCCTAAGATCGCGATGAGCCCTTCTTCAAGGCCACCCGCTTCCGCGGCCAACTGCTTAGTCTGTCAGGTGCGAATGCGCCCGGCGCAGTCACCCAACCCCGTTCGCGGAGGTCCGGCCGTGACCCGACGCAAGTCCCACCCGAGGTACAAGGAACGGCGTATCGGCCAGCACGTGCTCAAGCCGGAAAGCCAGATGATGGGCTACGGCTACGACCCCATGCTGTCCGAGGGCGCCGTCAAGTGCCCCATCTTCCAGACCTCCACCTTCGTCTTCGAGAGCGCGGAGGCGGGGAAGAAGTTCTTCGAGCTGGCCTACGGCCTGCGGGAGCCGGGGCCGGGGGAAACGCCCGGCCTGATTTACAGCCGGCTCAACAACCCCGACACCGAGATCCTGGAAGATCGCTTGACGCTATGGGACGAGGCCGAGGCCGCGGCGGTCTTCGACAGCGGCATGGCGGCGATCGCCACCAGCCTGTTCACGTTCGTGCGTCCGGGCGACGTGCTGGTGCACAGCGATCCGCTGTACGGCGGCACCGAGTTCTTTCTCGACCACGTGCTGTCGGACTTCGGGGTGACGCCGATCCGCTTCCCGGCCGGAGTGCCGCTGGCCGGCATCGACCCGGAGCTGCGCACCCGGATCGGCGGCCGCCGCGTGGGGGCCGTGTTCATCGAGACCCCGGCCAACCCCACCAACGCGCTGGTGGACATCGCGGACGTGGCGCGCTTCGCCCGCTCCCAGGCGTCCGGCGATCACCGTCCCGTGGTCATGGTAGACAACACCTTCCTCGGGCCCCTGTGGCAGCATCCGCTGAAGCACGGCGCGGATCTGGTGCTGTATTCGGCGACCAAGTTCATCGGTGGACACAGCGACGTGATCGCCGGGGCGGCGTTGGGCCGCCATGACGTGGTGGAGCGGGTGCGCAGGCTCCGGGGGTTCCTGGGGACGTTGGCCAGCCCGTGGACCGGATGGCTGCTGCTCCGGAGCCTGGAGACCCTGAAGATGCGGATGACCGCGCAGATGAAGAACGCGCGGTACGTCGCCGACTTCCTGGCCGATCATCCCAAGGTGGCCGCGATGCACTACCTGGGGCACATCGAGAAGGACCACCCGATGTACGCCACCTATCGCCGCCAGTGTCTGGGGGCGGGCTCCTTGGTGTCGTTCGAGATCCAGGGGGGCGAGCCGGCGGCGTTCCAGTTCCTCAATTCGCTCAAGCTGATCCACCTAGCGGTGAGCCTGGGCGGCACCGAATCGCTGGCCGAGCACCCGGCGACGATGACGCACGCGGACCTGCCGGCTGACGAGCGGGAGCGGATGGGGATCACGCCGGGAATGGTGCGGCTGTCGGTGGGCGTGGAGCATTACCAGGACATCATCGCGGATCTGGAGCAGGCGCTGGAGGCGGTGGACTCGGCGGGGACCGAGGAAAAGGCCGCGCCTCGTCGCGCGGCCCCTCCGGAGACGACGCCCGCGCGGGCGGTTTAGCCGCTCCCACCCTCGCGGCCCAGCCGGAACGGCCGTCAACGCCCGGTCGTCACCGCCACTTACCGCCGGTTCCGTCCTCCAGCCAGGTGAACTCGTTGGCCATGACTCGTTGCGCGGCCTGGTAGACCGCGACGTCGTCGTTGTCGAACAGGCGGTCGAAACGCTCGGGGATGCGCCGGCGCGCGATCCGGCAAAAGAGGTCGGCCAGGTACGCCGCCGACCCGCCCTGCGCGCGCTCTTCCGGCTTCTTGCTGGTGTGCAGCGCCTGGGCGCGCGCGCACGCGGCGCTCATGGCGAACAGCTCCGCCCCGATCTCCACCAGCCGCGCCAGCACCGCCTGTCGCTTTTCCAGCCTGGGCCCGAACCGGACGATGGCGTGGAACAACGCGCGGGCCAGCCGCCGGGACGTGCGGTTCACGTACCGAAGGTGTGTGGCCAAGGGGCCGAACCCGCTGTAGCGCGGCCACCAGCCCCAGCCGATCCACTTGGCGGGATACCAGGTGGCGTAATACAGCGCGGTCCGGAACAACGCCGGGATCTTGGCGCTCAGGGGCGCCGTGGGATCCACCAGCGCGCCCGCCACCTTGAGATGCGTGTCCACCGCTTCCCGGGCGATGAACAGGCGCATGATCTCGCTGGAGCCCTCGAAGATCAGGTTGATCCGGAAGTCCCGCATGATGCGCTCCACCGGCTCGCCCTTCTCACCACGCAGCCGCTGGCTGGCGGCGGTCTCGTAGCCTCGCCCGCCCCGGATTTGCATGGTCTTGTCCACGATCTCCCAGCCCCGCTCGGTGTTCCACATCTTCGCCATCGCGGCTTCGAGCCGGATGTCGAACCGGGCCTGATCCGCCATCAGCGCGGCCAGCTCGGAGACCGACTCCATGGCGAACGTCACCCCCGTGATCCAGCCGAGCATCTGGGCCACGGCGTCATGTTTGCCCACCGGCTGCCCCCACTGCACCCGCTCCTGGCTGAAGCGCCGCGCGATATCGAGACATACCTTGGCCGCGGCGGTGGAGGTGGCGGGCACCGTGAGGCGGCCGGTGTTGAGCGTCACCAGCGCGAGCTTGAGCCCCTTGCCCTCCTGCCACAGGAGGTTCTCCTTGGGCACGCGCACGTTGGTGAACCGGACCACGCCGTTTTCGATGCCCTTGAGCCCCATGAACGACAGGCGATGGACCACCTCGACGCCGGGCCAACTGCTCTCCACGATAAACGCGCTGATCGCTTTGGGACCGGTCTTGGCCATGACCGCCATGATCTCGGCGATGGTGCCGTTGGTGCACCACAGTTTCTCGCCGTTCAGGATGTAGGCCTGACCGTCCGGCGCGAGCTCGGCGGTGGCGGCGAGCCTCGCGGGATCTGAGCCCACGTCCGGCTCGGTGAGCGCGAAGGCGCTGATCGCGCCCTTAGCGAGCCGCGGGAGGTAGCGTTTCTTCTGCTCGGGCGTGCCGAACAGCTTGAGCGGCTGGGGGACGCCGATGGACTGGTGCGCCGACAGCAGCACGCCGATCGAACTCTCGACCGTGGCCGCCAGCGCCACCGCCCGGTTGTAGACCGTTTGCGAGAACCCCAAACCTCCGTACTCGCGCGGGATCTTGATACCGAAGCAGCCCAGCTCGGCCAGGCCTTGGATCACGTGCGGCGGGATCTTGGCGTCGCGGTCGATCGCCTCGGCATCGACGGTGGCCCGGAGGAACGCGGCCAGCTGGTCCAGCCAGGGTTTGGCCCGGGCTTCTTCTTCCGGGTCGAGCGTGGGGTAGGGGTGAATGAGATGGAGCCGGAACCGGCCTTCGAACAACTCGCGCACGAAGCTCGGGGCCTTCCATTCCTGCTCGCGGGCCGCTTCGGCCACTTCGCGAGCGTCGCGTTCACTCACGTGACCGGCTGGGGCAGCTGAGGGTGCGCGCTTGGGTTCGGTGGCTGAGGTCATAACGGCGGAATCCCGCGTGAAGGCGAGAATTGTGAACATCGGGGCCGACTACAATATGGGGCAGGTGCGACCAGCGACGCCATGGGCCGCAGGGGCCGGGTAGGTCCCCTGCGGCCTCCGCTGTTTCAGTTGCGCAGATCGCTCGGTGCCCGCAAGATTCCGACGCGACTCCATGACCGCACCAGCGTCTCCAGAAGCCCTGTATCCCACTCGCGCCGCCGCCGGCGCCTTGCTGGGCCGGCAGCTGTACCAGCGGTGCCCGCCGCCCGTGATCCTGCTCGGCATCACCCCGACCGGCGTCGAGATCGCGGCCAACGCCGCGCAAGCCATGAGCTGCGGGTTCGACGTCATCGTGGGAGCCCACGTACGCCTCGAAGGAAAGAACGTGGTAGGGGCGATCGCGGAGGACGCGGACGCCGTCACCGACCCGGATTTCAGCCCCGGGTTCGGGC
>JACPAP010000012.1 GCA_016180765.1 Gemmatimonadota bacterium | reverse complement strand
AGCCCATCATGGTGTTTGGACGCCACCGCGGGTGACGCTCACGCTGATACGACCGGCAGGCGCCGCTCGCAGACAGGCGGAGCAGGAGAAGAAGAAGCAGAGGCACGGCGGCGGCGAGCTACGCTCCCCGCGAGGGTAGGATTACGTCCCCTTGACAGCGCACTTCTTAATGGTGTTAGGCCGCGCTTCATTCCGGCCTGTGGTACCGCCTGCCGCAGCGCTGACCTTCGCGGCGCACTTAAGGAGCATGCGCTATTTGAGGCGAAAGAGCGCCCCATGCACGTCGGCCTTGCCCGTTCGACCATGCGGCCAGTCGGCGCGGTCGAAACTGACGCCTGGTAACCCGGAGTCGTCGCCTCCGAAGTTCCGGTCGATGGTCAGCGTGCCGGTGCGCACGTCGAGATCAATAACCAGAACCCAGCTCTGTAGGTGGCCCGTGAGTACAAGCCGATTCCCTTGACGATCTGCTGCCATCCAGTGCGGCATCACGAAACGCGTATCGAGATTGAGCCGAGAGGCCTCAACCGGCCTGGCAGGATCGCCGATATCGAGAGCAATCAGGCCGGGCAGCGCGCCGACTGGTTGTATCCAGTACTGGCCCATCAGCACAGGCACTCCACAAAACGTGTGCTCGCTCTCGCCTCCGGGGAATGAATAGACGAACTCCATGCTTGGCTCAGGCTCGGTTATCCGCGTGATGCGATAGAGGCCGCAGGTGAACGTGTTCACATATACAGAGCCGTCCGGCAGGAGGCGCGGCTCGTCTGGAAGTTCGTAGTGTTTCCCTTGTGGAGAAACCGGGAGCTCAAGGGTCGTGCGCAGGCGCAAGTCCGATAGCGACCACACCTGCACGTGGCGAGTCATGGTTGCATCCACGCGTTCTCGTTGCCATGAGCCCGACGGCATGGTCGCCCACGAGGGATACCCCATGGGAGTGGTCGTTACTACCGCACGATCGACGGCTGAAATAATGGTGAGGCTGTAAGGCCAGATCATTTCCGGATCGATGTTGGGATCGACTGCGCTGGCCGCACGCACAAGCGCTCCCGTCTCGTCCATCTCGACTAGGCCGCCGGGCGGGGCGTAGGCATTGCCGGTTGATTGGAACGTGGCCAGTACGTGGCCATTGGGGAGACGGGCGAAGCTGTGGGGAAACCCATAGCCACCCACGGGACCGAGATTGCCCGCGAGGCGCGGCTTTCGCGGATTGCGGAGGTCAAGCAAGAAGGTCCGACCAGCGACCCATCCGTTAGCGAATAAGACGTGACCGGGCGGGTATTCGTACTCGGTGTGATGCGGCATGGTTCCCGAGGACCCAATGGGAAGCGTAGCCACAACGCGCCCGTAGTCACGTGAACCGCGCTTAGCGCCGATCACGGCGAGGAAGTCGCTCTCCTTGCGGTCAGCGTCTCCTGCCCAAATGAACAGGAACTCGGACGCTGTTCCTGCCTGTGTGCTGATCGTCTGCTCGCCCCCTGGAGTCCGGTGGCTTCGCTCACTATTGCAGGACGCGAGGGTACTGGCCAGCACTAGTCCAAGCACCAAGCGGGAGACCGTCATCTCTCTTCCTTTACCGCTCCTGGCCGAGACTCACGCGCGCAGCGCGCTTCGCACCTGAAAGAGGGGCGGGTCCGCGGGTACGTCAAGTTCAAGGGTCGGTCGGCTGCCTGCGCACGGCGTAGCAAACGCGCCCGCGCAGCAAAGGATTGAGGGCAATCTTGGCCTCTTGTGGGCGATGTCGCCGTTGGTAGCCCTCGCTATATCGCTATCACTGCGGCAAGCGGAGGCGGCGAAGAAGATCGATCATTTTAGGGTCGGCGCGAAGGCGCTGGAAAACTGGATCGTACGTGTGCCAGAGTAACCAGGCGTCTCGCTCGTCGTACGCGCGCTCCAGCCATTGGAAAGCACGGTCCACCGCGCCGAGTCCGAGGTGCCCTATCGCCACGCTGAGGGCGGGAACCCAACTATGTTGGGCGCGCTCGAGCAGGCTGGCGAGCTCGGCTTCCGCGCGATCGCGTCGCTCCGCGACGGCACAGGCGCAGGCGAGGTACCCGATCGCATAGGGGCTGCCGGCCGAACAGCGCACCGCTTCCTCGAACGCTGCGACGGCTTCGTCCCGCATTCCCACCGCGCCAGCGACAATGCCGCGGCCGAAATGGGGGAACCATGAATGCGGGTGAATCTCTCTCAGGGCGTCCAATTGATGCAAGGCGCGATCGTACTCGCCTTGCGTCCAGTATACCCACCCGAGGATATAGTTCCAAAACGGCGACAGCGGATCCAGCTCGACGGCGCGCCGACCCGCGGCCACCGCCTCCGGGACCCGACCGGAATAGAGCTCCACCTGCGCCAGCACGGCGTGCGCGTGGGCCAGCCGCGGATTGAGCGTTATCGCTCGCATGACGTCCGCTCGGGCTGCCGGTTGGTCCCACTCGTAGACCATGTGGAACACGCCATTGAGAGTCCATGCCTCAGCGAGATTTTCATCGAGCGCCAGCGCTTTCGTGAGCGCGGCCCTCGCCTTGGGCCATGCCTCGCGCGGAGGGCAGAGGACGGCGCTTTCCACGGCAAACACGTCCGCCAGTCCCGAGTACGCGAGCCCGTACTCCGGATCGATCTGGATCGCGCGCTCGAAGCACTCCCGCGCCTTTCGCAGCGCCTCTTCGGTCCATCCCTGCCAGTAATGGCGCCCCTTCAGGTACCACTGGTAGGCCTCGACGTTTTCCGTGTACCGCTTGGCAAGCGCTTCTTTCTCTCCCCCCAGCAGCTTCACCTTCAGGAGCTCGACGATCGCGAGGGCGATCTCGTCCTGGATCTGGAAAATGTCCTCGACCAGGCGATCATAGCGTTCCGACCAGAGGTGGTAACCGTCATCGGCGTTCACCAGCTGGGCGGTAATTCGCAAGCGGTTGCCTGCTTTCCGGACGCTGCCTTCCAGGATGGTACTGACGTTCAAGCTCCGCCCGATCTCGCGCAAATCGGTGTTCTTCCCCTTGAAGAAGAACGCGGATGTCCGAGCCGCTACTCGTAATGCTTCCACCTTGGTGAGCGCATTAATCAGTTCCTCTGCCAGGCCGTCGCAGAAATACTCGTTTTCCGGATCGGCGCTCATGTTGACGAACGGCAGCACGGCAATGGTCTTCATGGTCCCCGCCTCGTCCGCTGCATCTCGATCACTTCTGGCCGGATCGAGAGAGGCGAGAACGTGACGCATGGTTGGCATTCTCGACGCGCGGTCCTTCTCAAGCATTCGCATGACGACCGAGCCGACGTTCCACGGGACCGCGGGATTGAGGGTCTTTGGCGCGGCCGGCCGCTCATCCGTGACATAGAGCACGCAGCCAAGCGCGTAGACGTCGCACCGGGCATCAAGGTCTGGGGCACCCGTCAGTTGCTCGGGGCTCATGTAGTCCGGCGTGCCGACCCACAGGCCAGTCTGGGTCAGGCGGTCTCCACCGACTGTTTGGAGGGCGAGCGCGATCCCGAAGTCGGCCAGCACCGCCTCGCCATGGTGCAGCAGAATGTTCTCCGGCTTCACGTCGCGATGCACCAGCCCCTGGCGGTGCGCGTAGTCGAGGGCGGCGGCAAGTTGACGCGTGATGATCAGCGCGTCTTCCAGGGCACACGGTGTCACGCGGAGGAGATGCTGCCGCAAGGTCTCGCCTTCGACGTACGGCATCACATAGTACAGGAACCCCGCGGCCTCCCCGGAGTCGTGGAGGGGAAGGATATGCGGGTGCGTGAGGCGCGCAACAATGTGGATTTCGCGGAGAAAGCGATCCGGACCAATCGCGCCGGCGAGTTCCGGCCGGAGGACCTTGATCGCGACCTTCCGGTGGTGCTTGAGGTCTTCGGCAAGATACACGGTCGCCATGCCGCCGCGCCCCAGCTCGCGCGCAATCGTGTAGCGATCAGCGAGCGCCGAGGCGAGTCGCGTGGCGTGCTCCGCCATCGCGAACTCTGGCTCAGCCGGGGCACCATCCATATCAGAAGGCGTGATCGGCATAGCGCGAATCTTGGCGTGCGGGATGGAGTTGTCCAGCGAGTGTAGCTGTCCGGTGAGCCCCGGCGGTGGCTTCCCTTCGGTGGGATATCACGTTGTTCCAGGACATCCTCGGCCTCCCCTCCCGGGACATCATGACAATAGATGGGCGTCGGCGAGCAGCCCTGCCGCTCCACCTATGGGGATCTGGGCAATCCGCCGGCCTTCGACGGTCTCCCCGCTTCGATGTGGCACTGGCGGAACTGGTCATCTAGGCAGGTGACGTAGCGCCTCCAAGCCGTAGGCATCAGTCCATAGCTTTGCACCCGCGGATCCCGAGATCCGCTCGCCGAGACGCCCCGTCATGCTGCCGATCGGTGCGTAGAAGTCCGGATAGCTATGTGATGTGATTCCGGACGCGCCAGTGTCGATGGCTAACGCGGTCACACGGTTACTGGGGCAGAACCTGGCGGTGATCGCGGTGGAATCACGCGCCATGAGGACCCAGTAGTGCCGCGGCCCTCAAGAAGAGATCAAGAGCGCGAGTGAACCACGGACGCACCTGGCACCAGATCGGTGAAGCAGAACCCGTCACGGGAAAGCGTTTCGCCAACCTGCACGGCAATCTCGGAGGCAAACATCGGCCCGCGGAAGCAGAAGGTATGAAACTCTCCGCGTTCGCCGCACGGATCGACGTCCGGTGGCAGATCGGCCAACAACGCCGCGTCATACGGCCGCCCAGCGAACGACTCCGGGAGCTGCTTCGGGTCCACGCACGTCAGCACGGCGCGCAGGCCACCGTCCAGCATCCGCCGGGCCAGGCCCGGCGTGTCGGCGGGCGAACCCCACAAGGGAAATAGCGGCTCGACCCCGGTCCCGGACAATTGGCGGATGCGGTAGTCTCGCACGTCCTGCAGGAACAGGTCGCCGAAGGCCACGTGCGTGATGCCTTCCTGCCGCGCGCGGTCGATCACAGCCGACATCCGTTGTTCGTACTCAGCGTTGGAACAGGGCCACGGCAAGAGGACTGGCCAGAGGGGCAGGCCCGCCGCGGAAGCCTGGGCTTCGACCAGCGCGCGGCGGACGGCGTGCATGGCCACGCGGCCCGCGGCCTCATTGAAGGTGGTCAGCAGGCCGACGATTTCCACATCCCGTTGTTGGCGAAGGACGTGCAAGGTCCAGGCGCTATCCTTGCCCGAACTCCAGGAGAGCAGCACGCGGCGTGACATCATGCGGCCCCTTCGGAAACGCCGGTGAGTATGCCGACACCGGAACCATTCATGCGGACGGGGCACGGCAGCCCGTTGGGCAGCGGATGCACCTCGGGGTGCAGCGTGTGCGCCAGGATCTCCAGACTGTCCACCAGCCGGGGGCCCGGGCGGCTGAAGTAGTGTGAGCCGTTCGTGACGTACACCCGACCGGATCGGACCGCGGGCACGTCCTGCCAGCCGGGGACGAATTGCAATGCCGGCAGATCGCACAGCGTCCGCTCGACGCTGAAGCCGCAACAGGCGATGAACACGACTTCCGGCTGCCAAGTCAGCACGTCGTCCCAGCGAAGCGTCCGCGACGGCCGCCCCTCTTGGCCGAACCCCTCGACGCCCCCCGCCAATCGGACCAACTCGGGACTCCAATGGCCACAGGAGAATGGCGGATCGAGCCATTCCAGCAACGCAACGCGCGGGCGGCGCTGCAGTGCGGCTGTGCGGGCGACGACGGTCTCGATGCGAGCTGTCAGCCCGCTGATGACTTCGTCCGCGTGCCGGTCCACGCCCACTGCCGTCGCCACCTGGCGGATGGAGGCGAGGACCTCCGAAAGAGTCTGCGGTTCCAGGTTGATCACCCGGGGGCTCCCGGGGAGCATACAGGCGGCGGCCCGGACCTCGTCCTGGGCGACCGCGCAAACGTCGCACAGCGCCTGGGTGACGATCAGGTCAGGCCGCAGCCCTTGCAGCACCGGCAGGTCGAGCGTGTACAAGGCCCGGTCCGTCTGCAATCGCTCACGCACCAGGCGATCGATGTCGCCGCTGGATGCCTCGGTGGGGATCAGCGTGCGCGTGACCTTTGGCAGTCGCTGGACGGATGCCGGGAAATCGCACTCGTGGGTGACCCCCACCAGTCGATCTTCGAGTCCCAGTGCGCAAATGATCTCTGTCGCGCTGGGAAGCAGCGAAACGATTCTCATCGGCCGCTCCTATTTCGACAGGCCGAGCGCCGGTTCGCGCAGCGCGGGAAGCCCCTTTTCGGCGAGCGCCAGGCCGCCGAAGAGCACGGTCGTATACACCGCGTCGCCAACAAGGGTGTTATGGAAGAACGGAATGGCGCCCACGTAGCAGGCGACAAGCCCTTCCCACGTCTTGGGATACCAAGAACCCAGCGCCCAAACGCCGAAGTTGGTCAGGACGAAGAACAGGACCGAGCTAGCCAGGGCCGCCCCCGCGATCGGCACGACGGTCCGGCGAGATCGGAGCCGAAACCCGAGGCAGACGATCAGGGCAAAGCTGCCGTAGACGACAGGGATGAGTCGATGCAGGCCCAGCCGCGAATGATGAAATCAAGAGTCCTTTGAAAACCGGAACCTGTCAACATGAATGAGACACCCGGTACCTGAGTTTACTGTACAGCCGCAACCAGTTCCTCTCCCGGAAAACCGGGGGTAGTGGGGATCCCTGCCTGGGTCCTGATCGTCGGTCCTGGGACATCCTCGTGCGCCGTCCTGAGTGGATCCGGGACGGAACAGCCCAGGCGACGCGGTCGGCGGCTGGTTGATCCACACCGCGGTCGGCACGACGGGCGGCTGGTTGAAGACGTGCGCGCCGGACAGCTGCATTTGCCGGTTAGGTTGCGCCGACGGCGGTTTTCCGGCGGTGCGAGCGCGGCCTCGGAAGGGGTTGACGGCGAACCACACGCACCCGGGCCACGCGGCGGACCGAGGGCTTGGACCGGACCACGATATCGACATCCTGGTCGAGTCGATTAAGCAGCCGAATGAGGCGATCCGTAGAGAACCCGGTGACCTGGCCCCGGAACAACAATGACACCTTCGGTTGCGGGAGCTCAAGGACCCGGCTGGCCGCCGTCTGGGTCAGACCACGGGCCCGGATGATCTCCACAATCTGTAGGACCAATTGCGCCTTGGCGAGCTCCTCCTCCGGGTGCGCCAACCCAAGGTCGGCGAAGACATTGCCGCTGCTGCGTTCGAAGCGTGGCGTGGTCTTGTTTCTCATTGCTCGGCTCCGCGCTGCTGGTGAATGGCGTGTGCCTGTCGGAGGCGCTCGGCGACTCGGGTCAGCAGGTGCTTCGGCGTCGCGATGCCCTTGGTTGCCTTCTTTTGGAAGGCGCAGAGCGCGTAGATAACATCCCCCAGCTTGGCCACGTACATCAGTCGGTACGTGCTCCGACCGAAGTCCTCGCGGACTTCAATTACCCCGGCGAACTGCTTCCCCTTCATTGGCGCTGCCGCCGGATGCATCCGGCGTTGCTGGGCAAACCAGAGGGCGATCCCCATGGTCCGCCGCACCTCGCGCGGCAACGCCTTCAGTTCGCGGCGTGCCGGGCCGACCCAGATCACCGGCTTCGGTTGGGTCGGCTGATCCATGCCCTACTATACCATATCTGGTCTAGCGCCGCAAGGCGGGAGACATTGGCGGAAGTAGAGAATTCGGGCGCAACCTAACGCTCCGCGGCTGACCTGCGGCCGCGAATGATGAAATCGAGATTCCTTTGAACACCGGCGGCCGGCAAGTCCAGCCGCTCGTTAGACCGCGCCACCTATGGCGGCTGAAGTTGAAGGCGGAGAAAGCGGGCCGCGTTGTTGTATAGAATGTCGCGCTTCTGCGCGGCGGTCAGGAATGGAGCAGAGTTGATGGCTTCGATACCCTTGGTGATCGCTTCTGGCCACAGCATCTGATCAGAGCCGTACATCAGGCGGTTGCCTAACCCCGCGTCAACGAGGCGCTTCAAGTAGCTGTGGAACTCTGCGCGCGGTATGAACCAATTGATGACGGAGAGATCGGCGTAAACCTGAGTATACACTTGCATGAGGGCCACCGTGTGATCGAGATGTGGCCAGCCCGCATGCATGATGTACAGACGAATCCTAGGACGGCGGACGATAACTTCCTCAACGAGCAACGGGTCGCCAGCTGCCACGCGAAACATTGGACAGCAGTCGGCTTCAGTCCTAGGAGGCCCGATGCCCATATGGAGTCCGATTGGGAGATCCATTTCCTCCGCCAGGGCGAACAGCCCATCATAGGCGGGGTCCCCCGGCGAACGACCACAGTACTGCGGTCCGAACTCGCCAAGAATCTGGAGTTGCCCAGTCTTGTGGAGCTCCTGGAGCTGCCGAAGTCGATTCGCGTCCATGTCTCCACTGATGATGATCCCTGCCAAGAATCGATCTGGGTCTAGGGCACGCCAGGATTGGACGAGATTCAAAGGCCCGCTGATTGCGGCCTTTACGACGTTGTGCCTGCGCAACTCTGCGAAGGTTCGCTCCCGCAGATCCTCAGGGCTTGACGCAATACGAAGGTCTGGCAGCGCCCAGGGGGGAGGGTATGACCCGAAGTGGTTTAGGCTGATGGCGTGAAGATGCATGTCGATGATCGGCTCGCGTGGGCTCTGCGCAGACGCGGACGCCCGTAGCACCAATACTATCGCTGCGAAAGCAAGCCTTAGCATCGCATCCTCTCGCTGACCGAGCTGCGTCGCGGTCTAACGGGTCGGAAATGAGCCGCGGGCGAGTCGCGAATCGAACACAATCATTCTTTCCTTAGCTCCGGATCGGTGCCAGAGAATTCGCGGGCGCTCGCCAGCGGGCGCCCGACGGCTCCATTTCGCTGGTTAGACCGCGGACGGGGCCCGGTCTACGGGTGACCGGACGGCGGCAACGGCACGCTCGAATTGAAGATGTCCGCCGTGAACTTCCATGAACCATCAGGTTGCCTCCGCCGAATCTCGATGTACTTCCCGCTGTCCGTGGGTGTTCCCTCGATCGCCAGCGTCATCCGGTAGCGACCGCGGACATACGCAAGATCCCCGATGCCGTCAATGACGTCGTTGGTTAAGCTGAACTCCACTACCGGCGGGAACGTCGCGGTGAATTCGCGGATTGCAGCGCGGCCAACCACGGCGGGGTGGTTCGGGGGCATCAAGACTGCATCTTCTGCGTACAACTGGCTGAGTGCGTCCCAGTCCTTCGCCTGGAAGTGCTGGAGGAACTGGTCAGAGGCGGCTTGAATAGCTTGACGGTCCGCCTCGGACAAGGTGGCGGGCGCCCGCTGGCAGGCTGCTAGGCCTAGCATGACGATCGTAGCGAGGGCGGAAGGAAAGCGGGCAGCCATGAGTTACCTCCTGTTTGAGCGTCCGCGGTCTAACGCAGATTGAGAGCGCGCCCCTTGCTGCTACCATGGAGTTGTCGAAGACCCATGGACCTCAGCAAGGAGCGGCTCTCATAAAACGCACCACCAAACATGGGGCGTTGGACGTGCATCAGGCAACCACCCTCGCCTCGGTTCGCGAAGACAGCGGGCGCGTGATCGCGCGGACCATCCTCCCGACGGAGGAGCCGGCGCTCGTGGAGTTCTTCCGCGGCATGCGCGGCACGACCCAGGTCGCCTTCGAGGAAGGCACGCAGGCCCAGTGGTTGCACGACCTCCTGGTGCCGCTGGTGGACCGGGTGGTCGTGGGCGATCGGCGGGGGGAGCGGCGGCAGGGCAACCAGGGGGATCAGCTCGATACCGACGAGCGGTCCGAGCAGTTGCGGCGGGGGAGCCTGCGGGCGGTGTATCACGGGAGCGGGCAGCGGGCCACGCTCAAGGAGCTCACCCGCAGTTACGCGAACCTGGTCGAGGACCCGACGCGGGTGATGCTCCGGCTCAAGGCGCTGTTCCGGGCCCGGGGGATCCGGGCACCTGGCAAGCGCGGGTATCACCCAGGAGGCGGCGCCGCGTGGCTGGCCCGGTTGGCCGACCGCGGCGCGCGCTGCCGGGCGGAGGCGCTGTACGCCCAGCTGGACGTGCTGCGGACCCTCCGGCCGCGGGCCAAGGGGGCGATGGTCGCCCAGGCACGGCGCGATCCGGCCTGGGCGGTGTTGCAGGGCATTCCCTTCTTCGGGCCGGTGCGCGTGGCGCAGCTGGTGGCCACGATGCAGACGCCCTGGCGGTTCCGCACCAAGCGGAACCTGTGGGCCTACGCGGGGCTGGCGGTGGTGACCCGGTCGACGGCGGACGATCAGCTGGTCGCCGGCCGGCCGGTGCGCCGGCGCCGTGCGCCCCTGACCCGAGGCCTGAACCCGAATCACAACCGGGTGCTCAACAACGTGTTCCAGGGGGCGGCCGCGGCGGCCACGGGGCAGCCGGGCCCGCTCCAGGACTGGTACCACGGCGTGCTGCCCCGCGGGGTGCGGGAGGAGCTGGCGACCCTGACGCTCGCCCGCAAGCTGGCGGCGGTGGTGCTCCGACGGTGGAAGACCGGAGAGCGATTCGATTCGACGAAGCTGACGACGCCAGCGCGCTATTTTTGATCCGACCAGACGAGGCGCATCACTTAAGGAAGCGACGCTTGACCTCGTCGTGTTCCACCACCTCGCCGCGATCCAGCTGCTCCAGACCGCGCTGGACCTTGGACAAGAAATAGATCCGCTCCATGACGTCCTCGAAGCTCGCATCGGCAGGCAACTGCTCGAGCGCGTCGATGACTCGCTGTTTCACCGTGGGGGCCGTCATGTGAGACCTCCATTGGGAGCTGTTCCAACGTTACCGTCGGAGGGCGGGCGGCTCAAGGAGTGCTAGGTGCGGTCGAGGCGTTCGATTGCGTCGAGGCAGTCATGTTCCAGGCCCGGTGCCTGCCGTTCGTAGAATTGGGCCGCCTCATCGAGTTCCTGTTCCGCGAGTGGGTGAAACTCGACCGTCATTCCGCCAGCCGGCGGCGGGCATTGGCGAGCACCGTCGCAGCGGGAATCGGCTCGACGGCTTCCGCCAGGGCGAGCTGGGCCGCGGGGGCATAGGGATCATGTACCTCGCCTACGAGGTGGCGCTGGACCGTCCGGTGGCGCTCAAGCTGCTGCCGCCCGCCCGCGCGGCGCAGCCCGAGCGCCGCGAGCGCTTTCTCCGGGAGGCGCGTACCGCGGCCAAGCTGTCGCATCCCAACATCGTCCCCATCTTCGCGGTGGACCAGGTGGGCGAGTTCGTGTTCTTCGCCATGGCCTACGTGGACGGGGAGACGCTGGGACAGCGCATCCGCTCCCTTGGGCCCCTGCCCCCCGGCGAGGCCACGCGGGTGCTGCGCGACGTGGCCTGGGCCGTGGACTACGCGCACGCGCAGGGCGTCATCCACCGGGACCTCAAGGCCGACAACATCGTGCTGGAGCACGGGAGCGGCCGGGCCCTGGTGACGGACTTCGGGCTCGCGGACAACCGCACCGAACCCGGCCGGACCGGCACCCGGCAGGTGCTGGGCACGCCCGGCTACATGAGCCCGGAGCAGGCGCGCGGCCGGCCCGTCGCGAGGGCGAGCGCGGCGACCCGGTTCAGGGCAGCCCTCCGGGCGCGGGAGCCACGTTGAGCCGCACCGTGTGCCCGGCCCCGGTATCGGCCGGTTTCCCGCTGCTCCGGTAGGTGTAGATCGTCTTCCAGGTGGGGGCGTTGGGATCGCCCACCCAGAGGCGGACCTCCGCGTTGTAGCGCTCGGCGCCCAGGTTGCGGGCCGTGAGGTCGAGCCGGTGCACCCCGGGCTTGAGCTGCGAGACCTGCCATTGATCGCCGTCGCTCAAGGGCCGGTCCACCCGCGCGATCACGGTGCCGTCCAGCGCCAGCTCGAACTCGCCGGAGGCGACCGCGATCTTATAGCCCAGTTGAGCGCCGGGCGGGAGGTTGACCTCCGAGTTGGGCACGGGTCAACGCGGCTCGGGCTCCGCCGCCCGGTTCGCCCGCCGGTCGCCCGGGCGCAGCACCGGCAGCACGGCCAGGCTGCGCCGGCACAGGTGGCAGCGCAGCTCCCAGCCCGCGACCTCGCTCTGCGGGGCGACGCTGCGCACGCTGAGCGCCCCGCCGCAGCGGGGGCAGGCCAGGTTCCCGCCCGAGCGGACCCCCATGGTCCTGAGGTCGGCCGCCTCGGCCGAGGAAAACGGGACGTAGCCCTCGCCCCGTTCGGCCCCAATGGCGGCGGTGTCCCGAACCAGAGCCACCAGATCCGCCAGCTCGAAGGGCTTTCGGAGCAGGGGCCGGCCGGTGCGCTGGACGAACGCGTCCACGTCCGGGTCTTCCGACCACGCCGAGACGAACACCACGCGTTCCTGGAGCTCGGGGAATTCGGCCTCCAGCTCCTGGTACAGGCGGATGCCGTCCAGGAAGTCCATGCGGATATCCGTGACCACCACGCCATAGGAGTGGGTCTGGATGGCGGCCAGGGCGGCCAGGCCGTTGTCCACGGCCGTGACCTCGAAGCCGGCCCGTCCCAGCGCCTTCCCCACCACGTGCCGGACGGCGGGGTCGTCGTCCACCAGCAGGACTTCCATGTTCGCCCCCTTCCCGAAACCTTCCCGTAACCACACCGCCCGGGCGCCGGGCCGCTGGCCGCCGATGACCGCTGCCTGTAGCCTTTCATGGGTATGGTGCGGCGCGCACTCCCGTCAGTGCGTTTTGGGGACACCGGAGGTGCGTTTTGGGGACATTCCCCAGGTCCGGAGCCGCGTGACACCGGTCACACCCCCCAAGGCAGCCGCGGGTATAGGGTGGAGGCGC
>JACPAP010000011.1 GCA_016180765.1 Gemmatimonadota bacterium | reverse complement strand
TACTCGATGGAGGGAGACATCGCCGACGTTCCCAGCCTGCTCAAGCTGTGCCAGAGGTACGGCGCGGCGCTGGCGCTGGATGACGCGCACTCGGTGGGGGTCCTGGGACCCAGGGGCGACGGCACCGCCGCGCACTTCGGGCTCACGGACGAGGTGGACATCATCGTGGGGACGTTCTCCAAGTCGCTGGCGTCCATCGGCGGGTTCGTGGCGGCCTCGGAATCGGTGATCCACTACCTCAAACACAACAGCCGGCCGCTCATCTTCACGGCCGCGCTCCCGCCGGCCAACACGGCGGGCGTGCTCGCCGCGCTGGCGGCCATGATCGCTGAGCCTGAGCGTCGCACGCGGCTGTGGGAGAACACCAAGCGGCTGTGCGACGGTCTCCGGGGGCTGGGCTTCGATACCGGTCCCACCCAAACGCCGATCATCCCCGTGTTGATCGGCCCCATGGATGGGACGTTCCTCTTCTGGCGGAAGCTGTTCGACGCGGGCGTGTTCACCAACCCGGTGGTCCCGCCCGCGGTGCCGCCGGCGGAGTGCCGCCTGCGGACCAGCCTCATGGCCACCCACACCCCGGACCAGATCGACTTCGCGATCGAAACCTTCGCGAGGTTGGGCAAGGAGATGGGGGTCATTTGACCGGTGGAGTGGTCGTGCGGCCGGTTCAGTCGGCCGCCGACCTCAACCGGTTCATCGCTCTTCCATACGACCTGTACCGGGGGGATCCTCACTGGGTCCCCCCGTTGCGCATGGACGTGCGGGCGTTGCTGTCGCGGAAGAAGAACCCGTTCTTTCAGCATGCGGAGGCGGAGTACTTCCTGGCGCAGCGCGGCGCGATCGTCGGTCGCATCACCGCCATTCACAACCGCGCCCACAACCAGTTCCACGACGATTCCGTGGGGTTCTTCGGGTTCTTCGAATGCGGGGACGACCAGGAGGTCGCCGATGCCCTCTTCGCGGGGGCCGCCGGCTGGCTCAAGGCCCGGGGACTCACCGCGATGCGGGGCCCGGCGTCGTTTTCCACCAACGACGAGTGCGGCTTGTTGGTCGAGGGCTTCGACACGCCGCCCACGCTCCTCAGTCCCCACAATCCGCCGTACTACCCGCGGCTGGTCGAGCGCGCCGGATTCGCCAAAGCCCGGGACCTGTTCCAGTATCAGAGCACCAACCCCACCATGCCCGAGCGCCTGCTCCGGGGCGCGCGGCGGTTGACGGAGCGCAAGAACATCAGGCTGCGCCGGCTGGACCTGAAGCACTTCGGTGATGAAGTGGAGCGCATCAAGCGCGTGTACAACGCGGCGTGGGAGAAGAACTGGGGCTTCATCCCCATGACCGATGCCGAGATCGATCACCTCGCCAAGCAGCTCAAGCCGGTGGTGGTCCCGGACCTGGTGGTGTTCGCGGAGCGGGACGGCGACGTGATCGGCTTCGCCGCCGCACTCCCCGACCTCAACGTGGCGCTCAAGAAGAACCCCTCGGGCCGGCTGTTCCCGGGTATCGTGAAGATCCTCTGGGCCGCGCGGAAGATCTCGCGGATCAGGATCCTGCTGCTCGGGCTCCTGAAGGAGTACCGCCTGAGCGGTGCGGACGCCCTGATGTATCACTGGATTTGGGAGAAGGGCTACGCGCTCGGCTACCGGTGGGCGGAAGCCGGCTGGGTCCTCGAGGACAACCCGGCTATGATCAACGCCATCGAGCGGCTGGGGTTTCAGCGCTACAAGACGCTCCGGGTCTACGACCGCCCCTTGTGAGAGTCTTCGTCACCGGGGCCACCGGGTTCGTCGGCTCGCATCTGGTGGACGCGCTGCTGCACGGCGGGCACCAGGTGGTGTGTCTGGTGCGCGACCCCGCCAAGGCGACGCGGGTGTTGGGCGGGCGGCCGGTACAGATGGTGGCGGGCGACCTCTTCACGGTGGAGGCGCTGGAGCAGGGCTGCCGCGGGGCGGATGTCGTGGTCCACGTCGCCGGCCTGATCGCCGCCAGAAGCCGCCAGGAGTTTCACGCGGTGAACGGCGGGGCCACGGCGCGGCTGGTGGAGACGGCCCGCCGGGTGGCACCGGCGCTCCGGCGGTTCGTGTACCTGAGCAGCCTGTCCGCGGCCGGACCCACGCGGCGGGGTCATCCCCGGAGCGAGAGCGACCCGCCCCACCCGGTGAGCGAGTACGGCCGCAGCAAGCTGGCGGGCGAAGAGGCGGTCCGTGCGGGAGGCGTTCCCTGGACCATCGTCCGCCCTCCCACCGTCTACGGGCCGCGCGACCGCGAAACCCTGCGGGCCTTCCGGTTCGCGCGACTGGGCGTGATCCCGGGGTACGCGAGACCGGACCAGGAGCTGTCGTTCATCCACGTCGAGGATCTGGCGCGCGCCATCATCGCCGCCACGGCACCGGCCTGCGAGGGGCGCATCTACTTCGCCTGCCATCCGGAGATCGCGACCTGGCGAGCGGCCATGGCGGCGATCTTCACGTCCGCGCGCGCCGCGCTGGGGCGGCCTCTGCGCCCGCCGCGGTTCGTGCCGATCCCCCCGCTACTCACCAGGTCGATCCTCTGGGTCCTGGGGACCGCCGCGCATGCGGTGGGCCGAGCCACGATCCTGGCGCCCGACAAGGCGGCCGAGCTCCTGGCCGAGGCCTGGACCTGCACCCCGGCGGCGCTGATCCGGGACACCGGCTGGCGCGCTGCCATTGACCTCCACGCCGGACTGCCCGGCACCGCGCAATGGTACGCGAGCCACGGCTGGCTCTGAGGGGCGTGGACCGGCTCCTCCTCGCCTACGTCGGCTTCGTCACCGCCGTCATTCTGTTCCGCGGCGCCATCCTGGAAAGCGGCACCGTCTGGCTCCTGATCATGCACGCCTGGTTCGCCGCCCTGCTGTTCCTCTGCACGGGCCCGGGGCGGCGGCGTCGCTTTGGCCGCCTGGTGCACGACCTCTATCCCTTGATCATGCTGCTGCCGTTCTACGGCGCATTCGGCGTCTTGAACGCCCAGGTAGGGTGGGAACGCGTGCTGGCGAACGATCGCGTGGTGCAGGCGTGGGAGGCGGGCCTGTTCGGGAGCCAGGTCTCCTACCAATGGATCCGCCGTTCGCCCTCGGTGTTCTGGTCGGCGCTCCTCCACCTGGCGTATTTCGCGTACTACGCGGTCGTGGTCCTGACACCCCTGGTGCTGGCGCTCCGGGGCCAGCCTGACGGCGCCCGTCGCGTGATCTACACGACCATGGTGGCTTTCGTGATCTGCTACGTCGCGTTTGTGCTGTTCCCCGTCGCCGGGCCCAACTATGCGTTCCCGCACCCCACCGGGCCGGTCCGCGAGGTGTGGAGCGCTCGACTGGTGTACGGCGTGCTGGCACAGGGCTCATCCTTCGGCGCGTCCTTTCCGTCGTCCCACGTGGCGGCCGCGGTGGCGGCCACGCTCGCGGCCCTCACCCACTGGCGTCCCCTCGGGTGGACCTGCGCCGTGCTGACGGGTCTCATGGCGGTGGGAACCGTCTACTGCCAGATGCACTATGTGATCGACGCCACCGCCGGGTTGATCGTGGGCGTGCTGGCGTGGGCCTTCGCGCGGATGAGGGCCCCGGTGAATCCTGAAATGCGGCCAGCAGGTCGGCGTACTTGCCGGTCAGCTCCCGTCGGTAGTGCATGAGGTCGAGGCGATACAGCTCGTCGGTCGGGTCCGCCACGGGCCACTCCTCGTCGCCCGCCGGCAGGAACAGGCCGGCCACCACCCCCATGCCGCCCTCCGGAATGGTCCGGTCCGTGGGGTTGCGGTAGGTCACGGTCACGCGGTAGGTGTGGTCCGGCTGGATCTTGGCGCCCAGTTTCCGGTAGAGCCGGCCGATCGTGACGCCCTCGAGTGCGCCGGCCGAGGCACCGATGGGCTTGCCCTCCCAAATCACCCGACCGGCGGTCACATCCTCGAACGCGATGCCGGTGGCGTACGGATGGAGGTGGCCCGCGATCACCATGATCCGCCCCGCGATCGCCGGCCGCGCTTCATAGGAACGGGAAAACCGCCCCGGCGGCAGGTCGAACGACTTGTCGCCCGCCGGAAACGCGACGTCCAGCTGCCAGCTGTACACGCGGAACAGGGGCCAGGGGCGGGACGCCGGCACGTACTTGAGGAGCAGGTTGAGGGATACGCCGGCGTAGCTTTCGTGCGTCGGGTTGTGCATCATCGCCGAGACCACCAACTCCTGCCCCTCCTCCAACGGGTATCCGAACAACAGCCACGGCATGGACTGCGCGCCGGTCTCCCTCCCAATGGCAAACACGCGATGGGCGATCGGCAGGAACAGCTCGCGACGCGTGGTTTCCGCGATGTTCAAGTGATGCAGCAAGTCACGCGGCAGGAGCCGGCCCGAGCCGTCCCGGATCTCGTAGTCGAAGCCGTAGAGGTACGCGGCGCGCGGCACCCGAACACCGGTGACCGGTGGCAACACGCCGGCGTGCGCCTCGTGTTCACCGCCGTGACTGGCCGGCATGTCCATGGGGCCGATGGTGATGACGAACTCGTTGCGGGTTTCGTCGTCCTCCAACCGAATCGTGGGCCCCTGCCCTCGCAAGGGCGCCGCGCCAGCCAGCAATCCAAGTAGTAGCAGCATCCTGGTGTCTCACGAAGTTGGGCCGAGCTCGGAAGCGGGACAGGGTCGCCGCAGAGCGCGCAGAGAACGTGCTGGCTCCAATATTAAACCGGGAACCGTGAAGTGCGAAGTTCCACCCTCAGACCTGCTGGTTCCAGGTTCGCCGCTCACCCTGCCGCCCGCTCGCGAATGCGGCGCTGCTCGCCCCCGGTGACCATGTCGGTGAGGACGACCTCGCGTGCCAGCCGGGTCACGAAGCTGTAGCCGTGCGCGTCGCCCTGGATCCAGCGCTCCCACTCGAGCTGGTCCAGCGCCCGCTCGAGTTCACCCCGGGGGACCTCCGCGGCGCGGGCGAGCGTGGTCGCCGGGGTTCGGCCGCCCAGCACGGCCAGCGCCGCCAGCAGCCGCTGCGCCGGCGCGCTGAGGGCCCGATAGCGGAGCCGGAGCGCCGCCGCGACGGCCGGCGGAAGCTGGCTGGGAAGCGTGTCGTCCAGGGTGCGGCGTGCCGCCGGCCAGGCCGCTCCGTCGCCCGGCGAGACGCTGAGTCCGGCCCGCAGGGCGAGCATCAGCTCGGCCACCAGAAACGGATTGCCGGAGGTGTCAGCCATGACGCGCCGGGCCAGGCGCTCGCGCTGCGAACCGGAATACGCCGGCATCGCCCAGCCCGCGAACTCGGCCACATCCGGCTCCGCGAGGAGCCCCGTGTGGAGCTCCGCGCCTCGCAGATCGCGGCCGATGCGCTCGCTCACGAAGTCCAGGGCGGCAGGGGCCGCAGGGGCCGCCACGCCGGACCGTGGGGCGGCGAGCGCCACCAACAGGGACGCCGATCCGCCGCGCTGGACCAACCGCACCAGGGAGCCTATGGTGGCAGCCTCCGCCCGGTGGGCGTCGTCCAGCACCAGCAGCACCCAGCGCTCCGCGGCGATCGCTCCAACGGCGGCCGCCAGCGCGTCGTCCAGGGGCAGCGGCGCGGCGCCACGGGCCCCGGGGAAGCGCACGCCGAGGTCGGGATCGAGGACCGCGAGCGCGGCCAGCGCCGCAGGAGCCGCCGAGGCCAGCTCCGGCACGGCCAGGCCGCTCCCGAGCCAGGCGGTCACGAGATCCCGGGGGCCGTCGCCGTCCAGCGCCCGGGCGTAGGCGACCACCGCGCCGTCGAGCCGCGAGCGGGCCGCCAGCTCGTCCAGCAGGCGGGTCTTCCCGGTCCCGGGATCGCCCTGCACCAGCGCGATGCGAGGGCCGGCCACGGCTTCGTCCCACAGCGCCGTGAGACGGGCCAGCAGCCGTCGCCCCTCTCCGACCAGCGGGGGCGTCTGCTCGGGCTGCGGGGCCGGCGGCCTGATCCGGACCACGTCCCCCGCTCGCAGGCGCCGGGCCAGCTCCTCGGTGGCGGGTTCCGGCTGCGCTCCGAGATCCCGCTCCAGCGCGGCCCGCGTCCGCTCGTAGACCTCCAGTGCCAGTTGCCGCACGCCGTCCAGCGCGTAGGCGCGCATGAGCGCGCGCAGCGCCGGCTCGTGCTGCGGGTCGAGCGCCAGGGCCCGCTCCGCGGTCTCGCGCGCGGCCCGAAGATCGCCTTGGGCCAGCGCGTTCTCGGCCGACCGGCTCGACGCCTCGAGCGACGTGGCACGCAGCCGTTCCCGCTCTCGGGCCAGCCAGTCCTCGAACTCCGGAGCGTCGGGCACCGCAAAGCCCTCGAGAAACGGACCAGCCGTCGCCGACGAGTCCCCGGCGTCGAGGTCCGTCGCTATCGCGGACGCCTCGATCCGCACCACATCCCCCTCGGTCACCAGGGCGTCGCCCACCGCTCGCCGCAGCACCCTGAGGGCTTCGTTCAACGAGTGGCGTGCCTTGTCCTGGTCCTTCTCGGGCCACAACAGGCCCATGAGATGCTCCCGGGCCCGCCCGCGAGGCGATCGGGCCAAGTACACCAGGAGCGCCAGGTGCTTGCGCCACAGCAGCTCGGCCGGAGGGGGCCGCCCGCGCCTCAGGCACGAGCGGCCACCCTGGCGACGCGGCGCGGCTGCTACGGCCGGACGGTGAGCGACGCCTTCATACCCAACGCTTCGTGCGGGAGACAGTAGTAGTCGTACGTTCCGGCAGGAGCGCCGGCAAAGGAGATCTGATAAACGGCGAGCGAGTCGGTCAGCAGCGGCCCGTTCAAAGGACCCAACCGGTTGAGCATGGCCCGGTTGAGGACGTCCGCCGCACCGGCCGGGATCTTGTCCTGGTAGAACGCCACGTTGTGCGGTCCTCCGCTCACGTTGATCCACCGCACCGTGTCGCCGATCTTAATGGTGAGCTGGACCCGATCGTAGATGTACTTGCCGTCCCGGAGCTCCATGTTGACTTCGTGAACCGTGCCGGTCGCGGCCGGAACCGCGGCCGCCGGTGGCTGGCCGGCCGGCGGCGCGGCTTGCTGGGCCGGTTGACCCGCCTGCTCGCCCCCGCCACACGCGAGCGCCGTGATCCCCAGCGCCGCGATCAGATATCGCATATTGCCTCAACCTCCTCTGGGTCTTGGCACGGGCAACTGACACGGTGCGCCGTGCCTGCATGGTCGGTGAATGCGTGCACCAATGTAAACCGTTAACTTCTGCTCCGCAGCTCAACCACTTCGACTCGCACGTGCGCACCGGGACCCCGACCCCTGAGCGAGCCCGACCTGCGCGGGGGGCTTCGCGCGCGCCCGCCTGCCGGAGCCTGGGCCGCCACTGCCGGGAACTCCGGGTGACGCTGCGCATCGCGGACCTCGACGACGACGCGCCGACCCGTGACGCCCTGGCCACCTGGCTCCTGGGCCACGGCCAACGCATTTCGTTCGGCAAACCGTACGTCCGCGGACGGCGAGTACTGGTGGACGCCGTGGTGCACGTGCCGTGTAAGCACCTGCGGGCAGAGAGCGCGGCCGGAGCGGGAGAGGCGGCGGAAGCGGCAGGGAGGGTCCGGTGTGCCGCCCACGCGTTCGTGGGCCCGATGCCGCCGACTCGGCAGCCCCCTCAACCACCGTCGCTGCGGAACGGGGCTGGCGCGCTCGCCATCGTGTACCGCGGGCGGCAGCGCCGACTCGATCTCGCAAGCCGGCCGCTCCGGGCTCGCGCGCTCCCCGTAGTCCACCACGGAGGAAACCCCTGCCGGGGCGCGCCCTGTCGCACCGCGGACAACACCCGCGGCGCCGCGTGCTGCCGGGACCTCACGCTGGAGATCCTGGCCCCGGCGTCCCGGCGGCACTCGGACCACCTGGAGGCTCTGCTCCTGGCGCGGCGCTCGCCGTACCTGTGCAAGACCGAGCGCGTGAGCAGCGACATCATCGAGTGCGAGGTCATCTCCGCCTGCGGGTACCTCGAGGATGACCGGATCAGCTGCGCGCTCCACCACCGGCTTCGACCGGATGGCACGCCGGCCAAGCCGATGGTGTGCTCGAACTGGCCGGATCTGGGACCGGACGATGTCGGGCATCCGGGGTGCCGGCTGCTGCGGTGAATATCGGCACATTCCACCCTTCCTTACATCATTCGACATTCCTCTGTTCAATGTTGGATATTCCTAGTGCCGTTCCAACTTGTTCCGCCTATTAGCTTGCTTACTCGCGAACCCTAGGCGCAACAAGTTGGAACGGCACGAGCTGATGATCACGCCGACACCCGAGCAACTCGAAACACTCACCGGTGGGCGCTACGCGGTCGAGCGGCTGCTCGCTGCCGGCGGTATGGGCGCGGTGTTCGTCGGACGCCACCGGAACCTGGGCTCGAAGGTCGCGATCAAGGTCCTGCCGCAGGATGTGGCCGCGAGCGCCGTCCGCATGGCTCGCTTCCGGCGGGAAGCGGCGCTGGCCGCGCACCTCTCGCATCCGCACATCGTCCAGGTGTTCGAATTCGACGCGCGGGATGACGTGGCGTACCTGGTGATGCCGCTCATCGAGGGGGAGACGCTGGAACAGCACCTGGCGCGGAGCGGGCCGCTCGACTACACCTCGCTGCGCGATCTGATGCGGCAGGTGGGGAGCGCGTTGGCCTTCGCCCACGCGCGGGGAGTGGTGCACCGCGACATCAAGCCTTCCAACATTCTGCTGGAGGAACCCACCGGGCGCTGGCTGGTCACCGATTTCGGCGTGGCGCGCGCGGACCTGGTGGGAGACACCGCGATCACGCAGAGCGGGGTCGCCGTGGGGACGCCGGCGTACATGGCTCCGGAACAGGCGACCGGTCGGAGCGATGTGGATGCACGAGCCGACCTGTACGCCCTCGCAGCCGTGGGGTTCGAAGCGCTCACCACCGCGCTGCCCGACGTGGCCCTGGAGCCGTCGCGGCTGGCCATCGCGCTTCGGTCGCGACGCCCCGATCTCGGGCGCCGGGTGGCGGAGGCCCTGGTCGCGCCGCTCGCCGCCGCGCGGGATCGGCGACCGCCGACCGTGGATGCGTGGCTGGACCTTCTGAGCCAGGCCGAGCGCCGAAGCACGCTGCAACCGTGGACCGCCGTCGCCGCGCTGGCGGCGGCGGGGGCGGTGGGCTGGTTCGCCCTCCGCGGATCCCACGCGCCCGTGAGCGGCGAGCCCGTGGTGGCGGTGCTGCCCTTCGCCACCACCGGCACGGCGCGCGGTCTGGATCTCGACTCGGTGCTGCCGCAGGCGCTGGCCTGGCAGCTGGAGCTGCTGCCGGACCACCGCGTGCTGTCGGCCGGTTTCGTGCGTCGTGAACTGGCCCGGCGCAGCGGGGACGAGACGCTGAGCCTCGACTCGTCTCTCGCGCTGGCGGCGACCCTGGGAGCGGACCTCGCGGTACTGGGGCGAGGCGACGCCACGCCGGAGGGCCTGCGGCTCAGCATCCAGGTGCACGACGCGACCCGGCGTGAGCCGGTGGCGAGCGCCGACACGGCGGGTCCGGCGGATAGCCTCCATGCGCTGGTCTCCGCGCTCGTGGTCAAAGCCTTCGCCGAGCGGATCGCCCGGGAACGCAGCGGGTGGGCCACGCCGTCCTTGCCGCGGGGCCTGCCGGCGATCGCGGCCTACTTCCAGGGGGACCGCGACTTCCGCCACGGCGACTATGACCGCGCGGTGGAGCGCTTCGATCGGGTCATCGCCCTGGATTCGGCCTACGCGCCGGCGCACTACAAGCGAATGCTGGCGCTGGTTCAGCTCAATCCCGGGGAGACGCAGATCCGCTCCGCCCTGCGGGCCGCCGGGGCGTTCCGGGAGCGGCTGGATCCAGTCTCGCGCCAGCTGCTGGACGCCTATGAAACGCTGGTCCGGCGCGGGGACCTCGAGCTCGCGGATCGGGCGATGCGCGATCTGGTCGCGCGCTATCCCGGAGCCGTGGACGCCTGGTTCGCCCTGGGTGAGCTGCAGTTCCACTTCGCCCCGCTCCTGGGCACCCCGCTGTCCGAAGCCGAAGCCGCATTTGGCCAGGCAGCCCAGCTCGATCCGGCCTTCGCCGCGCCCGTGGCGCACCTCATCACCCTGGCGATCGCGCGGGACGACGACGACGCGACCCGCACGCACATGCGCCGCTATCTCCAGATCGACAGCACCTCGGTGTTGGCGGCGCTGGTGCGGGCGGGCGATACGCTGATCTTCCGCCCGGAGCTCGGGCCCCGAGTGATCGCTTCGTTCCCCAATCGCCCGCGCGCCTTTCTCGAGAACCTCGCCTTCGTGGCCAGCGAGTTCGGACGGAGCCCGGCCGAGCGATCGGTAGGTCAGCGAGCGGTGGACGTCTTGTGGAACCAGGCGGTGGGCCGAGACGAGAAGGCCCGCGCCTTCCGCATGCGCCTGGCCGCGCTGTTGGGCTCGGGTCGAGAAACCTCGGCCCGCGCCTTCCTGGGCGACGCCGGCCGCGCGGGCGTGCCGCGAACGGAACTCGACCGGTGGTTGGTGTTGGGCGGCACCACCGCCCTTCCGGACCTGGCGAGCGATGCCTCGGTGGACGTCGCGGCGCGCCGCCTGGCCGTGGCACGCGACGATTCGATTGTGGATCAGTGGTTGGCGGCTCGCTGGTTCACCGGACGCGACGCGGATCTGGCCGCCGACCTGACGCGGCATCTGCGCCAGTACCTGCACGCCGAGCCGGACCCGTTGCCGATGCACCAGAGCCTGGTGGACGACCTCGAGGCCAGGGAACGGCTGGCCGCCGGCGATACCGCCGGGGCACTGGCGACCTGGCGGCGGGCCACGCAACGATTCAGCATCGAGCAGGTCCCCTTTGCTCTGGCGGCCTCGCTGTGGCCGCTGCGGCTCACCCGTACCCGCCTGGCGGCCGCCAGTGGCCGCCACCGGGAGGCCCTGGACGCCTCCGAGAGCTTCGTGCGCATCGCCGGGTTCGTGGATCAGGCCGCCTGGCCCGAGGTCCTCCACGTTCGGGCCGACGCGGCGCTCGCCCTGGGCGACACGGCCCTGGCGCGCAACACCTACGCGCAGCTGGTACAACTCCTGGTCAACGCCGACGGCGCCGGCGTGGCGACCCGGGAGCGGGCGGCCCGGGAGTTGGAGAGATTGACGTCGAAGCCGGTCCCAGACAGGTGAGAAGCAAGGTGTGAGACGTGAGAAGGTCGCCGCCATTGACCTGCTCACTTCTCACGTCTCACTTCCTCACCGCCTGTGCAATTCTCTACGCCTCATACGTCCTCTGGATCAGACACCCCACAGCGAGGTCCGCATGAGGTCGTTCAAGCTGTTGGTTCTCATGTTGTTGCCCACCCTGCCCTTACGGGCCCAGGGCTGGATCGAGCCGCCTCCCGGCCGGCCGCAGTTCGGCATCGTGAAGGTGCGCGGCGAGGTGAACGTGCGCATCGTCGGCCGCGTCGCCCAGATCGAGGTGGAAGAGTGGTTCCGCAACCAGGGCGGCGGGCTGGGAGAGGGCGATTACCTGTACCCCCTCCCGGGGGAAGCGGTGTTCAGCAACTACTCGCTGTTCCAGGGCGATCAAGAGCTTCGGGGCGAGACCATGGACGCGCAACGTGCGCGCGCCATCTATGAGGAAATCGTTCGGCGCAAGAAGGACCCGGCGCTGATCGAGTTGGCAGGTCATGGGCTGATTCGGGCCCGCGTCTTTCCCATCAATCCTGGCGAGACCCGGCGGATCACGCTGCGCTACACGCAGATGATGCCGCGCCTGGGGGACGCGCTCCAGTTCCGCTACGCGGCGGGCGGCCGCTACGGCGGCGTGCCGCGCAACGTGGAGGGAGCACAGGGGCCGATTCGGACGCCCGAAACCGTGCCGATGGCGTTTCGGATGGTCGCCGACTCGGGCGCCATGTTCCGGGATCCGTTCTCGCCGACGCACGAGCTGCGGGTAGAGCGGGACCGCGGGCGGCTGGTCGTGCGGCCGGCCTCGGAGCTGACCGGCGACCTCTCGGTTTTCCTCCCGCTGGCCGGTGGATTGGTCGGTATGACCGTCGCGACCCACCGCCCCAACGGTGAGGCCGGATACTTCATGCTGACGGTGGTCCCGGCGGCCACCGACGCCGCCAGCGTCCCGCGCGACGTGACGGTGGTGCTGGACATCTCCGGCTCGATGTCGGGGAGCAAGATAGACCAAGCCAAGCGGGCTCTGAATCAGTTGCTGGGCTCGCTCCGCGGGCAGGACCGGTTCCGGTTGGCCGCCTTCAGCAGCACCGTCACCACGTACCAGCGCGGCTGGACCGGGGCCACGAGCCGCGATGTGGCGGATGCCCGTCGTTGGGTGGACGGCCTGACCGCGAGCGGCGGCACCCACATCCAGGATGCGCTGGATGAAGCCTTCCGGCTCTCGGGCGATCCCGAGCGGCTCAACGTGGTCCTGTTCCTGACCGACGGCTTGCCGTCCGTCGGAGAGCAGAACCCGGAGCGCCTGGCGCAGCTGGCCGAGCGTGGGCGAGGCAGTGCGCGGGTGTTCGCGTTCGGCGTGGGGTATGACGTCAATACGTACCTCCTGGACCGGCTGAGCGCGGCGGGCCGCGGGAGCACCCAGTATGTGCAGCCGAACGAAGATGTCGAGGAGGCCCTTGGGCGTCTGGTTACCAAGATCAGCCGCCCGGTGCTGACGGACCTGGAGATCGCCGAGGCGCCGCTGCGGTTGACGGAGTTGTATCCGCAGAGGTTGCCGGACCTGTTCGCCGGCGAGGAGCTGGTGCTGTTTGGCCGATATGCCGGAGGGGCCGCAGGGGCCGCAGAACGGGCGGTGAATGGCCGGCTGGTGCTCACCGGGCGGCGCGCCGGGAGGACGGAGCGCTTCGAGGTGCGCGTGACGTTCCCGGAGCACCAGCGCGACAACGACTACATTCCGCGGCTCTGGGCGGCGCGCAAGATCGGGGCGCTCACCCAGTCCATCAAGCTCAACGGCGCAAACCCTGAGGTAGAGCGCGAGATTCGCGAGACGGCGCTCCGATACGGCCTCCTGACCGAGTACACGTCGTACCTGGTGCAGGAGCCGCTGGACGTCGCCGTCCGCCCCCGCGATTTGCGCGACCGCATGCTGGCGCCGATGGCGGTTCCCGCCCCGGCACAGGCGTCGGGTCAAGGTGCCGTGGAGCGCGCCGAGCGAGCGCGGACGAACCGAGAGGCCAAGAGCATGGCGAGCATCGCCGCCGCGGAAATGGACGTCACGCGGCGGGCGCACGGCCCGACCACGTGCCACGTCGCGGGCCGGCTGTTCATCTTGAGAGACGGGCTGTGGACCGACCTCTGGCACGCGGACTCGTTGCGAGTCGCGCGGATCGAGCCCTTCAGCGACGCTTACTTCGCGTTGCTCGAACGGTTGCCCGAGCTTAAAGCCTATTGGAGCGAGCTCGACCGGGTGCTGGTATCCGGCAAGCGCGTGAGCATCGCGCTGGACCTGAGCGGTGTGGCCACGCTTGGCACCGCCGAGCTGGACCGGCTGGCGCGGGATTTCCGGGGCCGGTAAACTCGCCACGTGCGCGTGGATTGGGCGGTGGTCTACCGTGAGACGTATGCCGACCTGGTCCGCTTCCTGCACCGCAAGGTGTGGGACCCGGACCAGGCCCAGGACCTGGCGCAGGAGACGTTCGCCCGGGCGCTGGACCACGATCCGGAGAACCCGCGGGCGTTCGTGTTCACCATCGCGGCCAATCTGGCAAGGGACGAGGCGCGGGCGGCGATACGAAGGAAGAAGCATCTGACGCTGATGGCGGGAGGGGCGGCTGAGGCCGGAGTGGCCGCAGACGCCCCGGGGGCCGCAGAAGCACAAGAGCGCGCGAACGCGGTCCGGCAGGCCCTGGATCAGTTGAGCGAGCGTGACCGCGAAGTCCTGCTGCTCTGGGATGCGGGGTTCGACTACGCCGAGATCGCGCGGCAGACGGGACTCAAGCCCGGGGCCATTGGGACGACGTTGGCCCGCGCCAGGAGGAAGCTGGTGGAGGCGCACGAGGCCCTGGCGCAAGTGGCGCAGCGACCGCAGACGAAACAGCGGTGACGAGAACGACATGACCCATCTCGATGAAGGGCAACTGCACGCCTACCTCGACGGAGAAGGGACGGAGAGGGACGGTTGGGGACGGAGCGAGATCGAAACACATCTCGCCGAGTGCTCCGCGTGTCGCGCCAGGTTGGAGGACCAGCGCCGGCTTCGCGATCGGGCGCGCGCCATTCTCGGTACGGCGGGGCCCATGGCCGTGAGCCCCCCGCCGTTTGACGCCGTTCTGCAGCGCGCCGCGCGGAAGCGGGAACGCAAACTCAGGATCCCGCCAATGACCACGCTGGCCTGGGCGGCAAGCCTGGCGCTGGCCGTTGGGGTCGGGTGGTATGCTCGGAGCCTGGTGTTGGAGGGCGGAGGGGCCGCAGCAGCCGGAGTGGCCACAGGAGCGACGCCACCCCAAGTCCGAGCGGATGCGATCCAGGCCGCGCCACCCGCCGCCCGACAACTCGCTCAAGGCACCCCCGCACGCGAGGCACCTGCTCGGCCTCCGCAAGAGGGAATCGGAGCGGTGGCGTCGACGGCCACGGCGGCCGTCCAGGACCGCCCGGTCGCGAACCTGGCGGCTGCGGAGGCCAAAGCCCCCCCGGATACGGAGGCCCCGCCGCTCCGCGTAACGGAGGCCCCGGTGCCGAGCCCCGCGCCCGCGATTGCATTGCGACGCGTCCAGCCGGCCGTCGCCGCGCCCGATCTGGCCGAGCGGGGCTGGATCACCGTCCCGCCGGCCGAGGCGGAACGACGGCTCGGCGGGCCCCTGGCAACGATCCCCGGGCTCCCGTCGCTGGGGACCTCCGTGTTCGGCACGGGACCATCCGCTGTGGCGCGGACGATCCAGGTGCTGGGCCCGGGTCTGACGATCGAGTTGGTCCAGCAGCGAGCCACGACCGCTGCGCCGGAGCGCGCTGCCAGGGAGCGCGCCGCGGCTCCCGCGGCGATGCCACAGGCGGAGCGCGCCATCGGAGACGAGCCGGGCCGTGCCCTGACGGTGCCGTGGGAGGGATTTTCGGTGACCGGCCGGGCGCTGGTGCCGGACGATTCGCTCCGCAGGCTGCTCAGCCGCCTCAGCCGCCCGTAGGTGATAAGTCCGGCCCATTACCCCGCCCATGGGCGTTGTTGCATGTATCTGCTACATTTAATACATTTATCGCTGTGAAGAAGAAGACGTACGACTCCAAGGCGTCGCGCCGCTCGGGTCAAGTCCGGGAGCCGGTTCAAGTGTACTTGGACCCGAAGGACCGAGAGCTGCTTGAGCGCGTTGCCCACACCAAGGGCTGGTCCCGCGCCGAGGTGCTGCGCCGCGGGCTGCGGAGCCTGGCGGCCGAGGCGCTGACCGAGCGGCCCCCGCACTGGTCGTTGCGTTACCTCATCGGTTGTATGGGAGACGACCCGTCCATCCCGACCGACCTCGCGGAACGGCACGACTACTACCTCGCCGAAGCCTACGAGGAACATGCCCGGCGGAATCGCGTGGATTGACACGGGCGCCCTCGTGGCGCTCGCGTCCCCGCGGGATCAATACCACGCCAGGGCCGTCGCCCTCGCACAATCGTTTGCGCAAGCGGGCGGCCGGTGGGTCAGCAGCGTGCTGGTACTTGCGGAATTCCACTGGCAGATGTTGAGGCGCAGTGGGCCTGCGGTAGCGCGCTCGTCGCTGGCACCAGTGCTGGCTGATCCCGCCTACCGTTGGCTGGACGTGACCACCGCCATCGTCTCGCGAGCGGTAAACAACTGGCTCGAACGGTTCCACGACCAGGACTTCTCCCTTACCGACGCCGTGAGCTTCGAGCTGATGAAGCGGGAGGGGCGCCCAATCGGCGTAGCCGGACCAGTTCCGCGACCACCGACACGGCGATCTCGGCCGGCGTGTCGGCGCCGATGTCCACGCCGATGGGCGAACGCACCCGCTTCAACGCCTTAGGGTCTACGCCCGCGGCCTCCAGCGCGCGCCAGATCACGGCCCGTTTCCGCTTGCTGCCCAGCATGCCGACGTACCCTGCTCCCGATCCCACCGTGCGTTCGATAATGTACGCATCGAAGCTATGACCGCGCGTGGCGGCAATCACGTAGTCGTCCTCGTCGAACACCAGGCGGTCCAGCACACCGCGAAAGTCTTCCACCACGATCTCGTTCGCCGCCGGGAGACGCTCGCGGTTGGCGAATTCGTCCCGATCGTCCACCACAATGACGTAGAACCCTGCCCGCGCCGCCAGCTGCGCCAGCTCGGCCCCCACGTGGCCCGCCCCGAACACGGTCAGCCGGGGCAAGCGCCGGATCGGCTCGATGAAGGCCTCAGCTTCCTCGTCAACGAAGGCTGCCGTGTGGCGGTGCGCCGGGCGAGCCCGGGCGAGCACAGTCGGGCGCGGGCGGGCGGAGCTCAGCAGCCGCTCCCCCGCCCCGACGGCCCACCGTTCGCCGCCCACCTCGGCGAGCTTGCTGGGGCCGTTGGGCCATGCAAGGGCGGTAGCCACCGTCGCGGGCAGGCGCCGCTCGATGGCCTGGCCCACGGCGCGGCACAGCCGGGCCAGCTCCTTGGGACCCACCAGCGGCTCCACGAACAGCTCGACCGTGCCGCCGCACGACAGTGCCAGGTCGCCGATGAGATCGGCGTTGAGGGTGTGTTTGACGAACTCCGGCTTGCCGGTCTCGAGCGTGGCGAGCGCCTGGGCGGTGACGTCCGCTTCGGTGCAGCCGCCGCCCACGGTGCCCCAGCGCCCGCCGTCCGCCGTCACCAGCATCTTGGCGTCGCTCGCCATGGGCAGCGAGCCGCGTTTCCGCGCCACCGTGGCAAAGGCCGCCGCCCGCCCGGCCTCGACCGCCTCGGCGGCGGCCAACCAGAGCGCGGCCCGCTCGTTCACCTGGCGGGCAGCTCCTTGCTCTTGCCGTTCAGCGCCCCCGCGTGGTAGGTCTGGGTATCGAGCGCGAAGAAGCGCTTGATGACCAGACTGTCCGCCGCCAGGATCGCGGCGTTCATCTTCTTCTTGCGGAACTGTCTGAACTCGGCTAACGACTGAGTGGCCTCCGGCATCCGGACTCCAGGAAGCTCGGTTGCCCCTAATCTACACGGACGGGCCGCAGGGGCCGGAGTGGCTAGTGCCGTTCCAACTTGTTGCGCCTGGGGTTCGCGAGTAAGCAAGCTAATAGGCGGAATCAGTTGGAACGGCACTAGTGGTGCACCATCCTCGCCGCGTCCTCCGCGTGCCGCGGACTGATCATGGGGAAGGCCCGCGCGAACAGGCCGTAGCACAGCAGGAACAGCCCCAGGAACCCCAGGGTGATCCCGATCTCCGGCAACCCGAAGGCGGGCGGCCGATCCACCGCCGACGGCTCCACCAACAGGTATCGCTCCAGCCAGATGCCGGTGAAGCTCACCGCGAGGAACAGGGTGAAGGTCGCGGGCGCGGTCTTGGAGCGCACCCAGATCAGGCCCCAGAAGGGGACCAGGAACACCATGAAGCCCACGGTCCAGGCGACGGGCCGCCAGGGACCCGCCATGCGGAAGAACTGATACGCCGTCTCCACCCGTAAGTTTCCGTACCACTGCACCAGGAACTGCGAGAACATCAGGTAGGTCCAGAACACCGAGAAGCCGAAGACCAGCTTGCCCAGATCGTGGAACTGCTCGCGGCGGATCAGGTCGTACAGGCCGAGTTTGTTGCGCCAGAAGACCATCATGAGACCGGTCGTCGTGAGGCCGGTCAGGAAGGCGCCCATGAAGAAGAACCAACCGAAGATGGTGCTGTACCAGTAGGGCGCCAGCGACATCACCAGGTCGAACGCGATGACCGAGAAGAGATAGCCGTACAGCACGACCAGCAGGGGCGCGAGCCAGGTCAGGCGGTGCTCCACCTTCGCCAATTGCTCCGGCGTTCCGGTGTAATCGCCCGCAATCCACTGGTACAGCCGCCGCCGCCAACCGGTCGCGTGCGCCACCAGGGGCGCCACGTCCGGCCTCAAGTCATGGTACACGTACGTGAGGGTGACGCCGAACAGCACCAGGAGCGACAGCAGGTCTCGCCCGAACACGAACTTGGTGGTGAGCCACGGCCCCCGCACCGGCGTGGGGTGCTCGATCCAGGGAAACAGATGCCATCGCCCCACGAACACCAGCAGGAATAGGATCAGCGACACCGGCAGGAAGGCGGACGCGGCCTCGGCGAACCGCACGATGGGGCCGGCCCACCACCCCTTGGTGATGCGGTACGCGGCCACGAAGACCACCGCCCCCTGCGCCAGCCCGGTGAAGAACAGGAAGTTGACGTGGAAAATGCGCCAGGCCCGCGCCGGATCGTCTCCGGCCGCGAACAGTACGAAGGACACGGCGCCGAGCAATGCCAGCGCGCCGCCGCCCAGGACCATCCCGGGCACCGAGACCTCGGAGGCCCGGCGGTACAGCTCCTGGCGGTTGGCGGCGGCGCTCACGGCGCACCCGCCTGGATCACGCCGCGCAGGTAGTTCACCACATGCCAGCGATCCGGTCCCCGGACCTTATCGCCGTACGGCGGCATGAGGCCCCGACCGCTGGCGACCAGCGCGTAGAGGTATCCGTCCGTATAGGCCCGGGCCTGGGCCGCGGTGAGGTCCGGTGGCCGGATGAACTTAGGCGTAATGGGTCCG
>JACPAP010000010.1 GCA_016180765.1 Gemmatimonadota bacterium | reverse complement strand
CCTCCACGGGGTCCAGGCGGTCCAACGCTTGGACCACCCGGGTGTAGTCCAGGGCGACGTACTCGTGGATCACGACGCTGCGGAACCCGGCAACGGGAGCAGCGCCTCGACCAGCTCGGCCGAGAAGCCGGGGACCTGGCGCAGTGCCCGGACGGCTTCAGTGTAGTCCTGGAATCGAAGCCCCTGTCTCCCGGCCAGCTCCCCGGCGATGTCAATGATGGCCTGGCAGATGACGAACAGCGAAAACAGGACTGTCGTCGGCGAAGTACTCGCTCAAGCTGGTAGCGATTCGGCCCATGGGCCGAATGTAGCGCGTCATGCCAGCTTTGCGAACGGTGAGACCAACGCCTCGAGCCTCAACTGGAACTCGGCTGTCTCTCCGGTTGCGGCGGAGACAAACGCCGCCTCCGGATACCCGGCGAGCACTCGGCGGCGGAACAGCTCCGTCTCCGCCACCAGGTCCATCTTGTTGAACACGTGGACGATCGGTGGAGGAGTCTCCCCCAAGCCCGCCAGGACGCCGTCCACCACCTCCACCTGCTCCTCCCAGTCCGGATGGGAGGCGTCAATCACGTGCGCCAGGATGTCCGCGTCGCGGGCCTCTTCCAGGGTGGCGCCAAAACTTGCCACCAGGTGGTGCGGCAGCTTGCGGATGAACCCCACGGTGTCCACCAACCGGACCCTCCCCTCCCTGCCGCCCCTGCCGCTTCTACCGCTGCCGCCGCCGTCTAACACCACCTCCCGCGTGAGCGTATCCAGCGTCGCGAACAACCGATCGTCCACCAGCGTGTCGGCGCGGGTGAGGGCCTTGAGCAAGCTCGACTTCCCGGCGTTGGTGTAACCCACCAGTGCCACGGTGGGGATGGCGCGGCGGCCCTGCCGCAACACGTGACGGTGGCGAGTGACCCGTTCCAGCTCGCGGCGCAGGCGGGAGATCTTGCGGCGGATCAGGCGGCGGTCGGTCTCGATCTGGGTCTCGCCCGGGCCCCGTAATCCAATGCCGCCCCGAATCCGCGAGAGGTGGACCCACATGCGGGCCAGGCGCGGCAGCAGGTACTCCAGCTGGGCCAGCTCCACCTCGAGCTTGGCCTCTTTGCTCCGGGCCCGGGTGGCGAAGATGTCCAGGATGACCTCGGAGCGGTCCATGATGCGCCGCTCCAGGGCACGCTCGAGGTTGCGGCCCTGGGAGGGGGAGAGGTCGTCGTCGAAGATCACCAGGGTGGCCTGGGTGTCGTCGGCCAGGGCCTTGACCTGGGTGACCTTGCCGGGGCCGATGAAGAAGCGGGGCGTGGGCGCCGCGACCCGCTGGACCATGCGGCCCGCCACTTCCGCGCCGGCGGTATCGGTGAGCCGGGCCAGCTCCGCCAGATGCTCCTCCAGCCGGCTGGCGGCGGGATCGCCGCGGCGGGCGGTGCCCACCAGGATGGCGCGCTCAACGACGGGCTTAAGATCGAGCAGTTGGCGGATGCGCGGCACTCCTCAACACATGGCGCTGGAAATCTAACTATGCTGAGCGGTGAGCGGTGCGCGGGGTGGGTGCGGCCTGGCTCCGAAGTCGGGGGCCGCGGGGGGCTACGGAGCGTAGCCTAAGACCTGGAGGCGGGGCACGCGCCGAAACTCGCGCTGGTTTTGGGTGACCAGCGGTTTCCCGAACGCGACCGCGGTCGCCGCGATCCACAGGTCATTGGTGCCGATCAACCGACCGTTCTCCTTGAGGTACCGATACGCCTGTCCGTACTCCCAGCAGACATCGCCCGTGCACGGCAGGGTCTCGAACGGCGCGATGAACTGCTCCCACCGTGGCCGCCCGTCCAGCGGGATGCCGGCGGCCAGCTCGCCGGCGACGGTGAACGTGATATGGAGTGGTTCGGCGGCATGGGCGCCCAGGAATGCCTGCGCCGGCCCCGGCGCCCCCCAGGCCAGCTCCCGTTCGAGATCAATGAGAAAGCTGGTCTCCAGGATCAGCCCGCCGTCCACTTGTCCCTCGGCGGCCGATCGTCGCGCTTGAGGATTTCCACCCCGGCGAGCTCCTCCGGCCGATACAGCGGGCCGCGTTCCCGGACCAGGCGTAGAAGACCCGCGGCAGTCACGGGCTCGGTATCCCAGCGCGCCCGCATGATGACGTCGCTGAACGACTCTGAGGAATCCCGCTTGGCTCGCTTGAGCCTCTCGTAGGCCGCGAGGTGAACCGAAATGGTCTTGGTTGCCATGCACAGACAATACACAGTCCGTGTCGCCTGGTCAAGCGGCCATGTCGGTGAAAAATGGCACCGAGCTTGAAAATTCTAATCGTTGCGTTGATATTTCGAGTCGCAACGCACTCCAGGACCGATGACACTCCTTCCTCGGCCGCGTCAGGTGGCAACGATCACCGATCTCCTGAGCCAGTTCCCGGTGGTGGGCATCGTGGGCGCGCGCCAGGTCGGCAAGAGCACCTTGGCCCGGATCATCGCCGGCGACAAGATGTGGGGGGCCGTAACCTTCTTCGATCTGGAGGATCCGCGGGATCGTGCCCGGCTCGACGACCCCATGCTGGCGCTCGAGCCTCTCCGCGGGCTCGTGATCCTGGACGAAATCCAGCAGCTCCCCGGGGTGTTCACCGTGCTCCGCGTATTGGCGGACCGGGCGGGATCGCCGGCTCGCTTTCTGGTGCTGGGGAGCGCGGGCCCGGACCTCCTACGCCAGGGTTCGGAATCCCTGGCCGGCCGGATCGCCTACCAGGATCTGGGCGGCCTGGCCCTCGATGAAGTCGATGCGGAGCGGTACCCCGATCTCTGGGTGAGGGGCGGCTTCCCCCGCTCCTTCCTGGCGGATTCGGACGCCCACAGCGCTCGGTGGAGGCGTGAGTTCGTGCGCAACTTCACGGAGCGGGACCTGCCGCGCTTGGGAATCGGCGTCCCTGCCGAAACGATGCGCCGGTTCTGGACCATGCTCGCCCATGGGCACGGCCAGACGCTGAATGCGTCGTCTATCGCACGCTCCTTCGCCATCTCCGACGTGACCGTGCGCCGCTACCTGGATGCGCTCAGCTCCGCCCTGGTGGTACGCCAGCTGCGCCCCTGGCACGAGAATCTGCGCAAGCGCCAGGTCAGGGCTCCCAAGGTCTATGTGGCCGACACGGGGCTGTTGCATACCCTCCTCGGGCTCGACTCCCGGGAAGCGCTGGAGGGGCACCCGCAGGTGGGCGCATCGTGGGAAGCGTTCGCGATTTCCAACGTGCTCGATCGCCTCGGAGCCCGATGGGGCGAGGACGCGTACTTCTGGCGCACCCACGCGGGCGCCGAGATTGACCTGATCGTGATCCGCCAAAGCCGGCGACTCGGTTTCGAAGTCAAGCGCACGGTGGCGCCTGCGCTGACGCCGTCGATGCGGATCGCGCTGGATGACTTGAAGCTCGATCGGATCGACGTGCTCCACGCCGGTAGGGAGACCTTTCGGCTGGCGGAGCGCGTTCGTGCCGTGTCCACCTACCGCATCTGGGCGGACCTCAGCCCGCTATAAGTTCGCCCACGCTCACGCTCCGCGCGGGTTTCACCGCGGAGAGTTCTCCGATCTCTCCGTTGTTCTCTGCGCCCTCTGCGGTGAATGCTGTGGATTTTCGGCTGCCGGGGAGCCTGGCAGGAACCACCCCGCGCACCGCGCCCCCCTCTTGCGGTCGCCCGGACCGAGGCGTAGGCTAAGAACGGCAGCTGTCTCCGGTCCCCGATCCGCGCGACCCTCCAGTCGGGGGCCCGGATGGAGTTGCGTGGATGGGTGTGTGGCATGCTGAATCCTCGCCAGGGCCTCTCGCTGGTCGCACGGCTGAGCCTGTGGTTGGCGGTCGGGGGCTGCTCCCGCAGCGTCGATCCTGAAGATCTCCCCGACATTTCCGGCGCCTGGAACTACGCCGAGACGCTCACCGCCGAACGGGGCGCGGTCGCCTGCAACATGGTGGGCACGCTGGGTTTCGTGCAGGAGGGCGAAGCGCTGGTGGGGACCTACATCCGGAGCGTCACCTGCTCCGGCACCCAGGGCGTCACGTCCCGGGGAGAGTCCGGGCAGATCCCCAGTGGCCGGGTCAGTGTCACCAGCATCGAGTTCCGCCTGGCGGGGTGCGACTATCGCGGGGCGTTCACCAAGCTCAAACCGGACCGGATCACCGGGACCACGCTGTGCGTCAGCACGGCGTTGACCAGCAACACCCTGGACGCCGCGGCCTCCAGCGCCTGGTCCGCCGAGCGCCTCGACCGATCAACCCCTTGAGCCGGCGCCCTTGCCGGCGAGCCAGCTAATCAAGCCAGTTTATTCATCTAGCCGAATAACGAGGTCGCAACGTGTCGGAGCCGAGGGGATCCACGGCGGGGCCGGAGCCCCTCCTTGGGGGCGTATTTGCTGGCGATGCCGACCGCCCCGGGTGGCTCACTTTCGGCCCTGCGGCGTGCCCGTGATTGACCCGTTCAAGAAGCGCTGAAGTCAGGCGTCGTGGAAGGCCACGACTACCAGGACCACGGGGCAGAAACTACACTTCGATCGGGACGCCGCCAAGCTGGCGGGGGCGCGGCTCATCCAGGCCGTAGCAACCCCTTGACCTGACGCCACTTACCGGCGATGTTCCCGCCTCGCTCACCCCGCGCATTGGCCGATCAACTTTGCGGCAGTTGACTACTTTGCAGTACAAAGTAGATTAGCCTCCCCGATGAAGGTCGTGATGAAAGGCATAACCACCCCGCGCACCGCGCACCGCTCCCTGGCGCTGGTTTGTGGCGCAGTGCTGGCCCTAGCACCGTTCGCGACGCGCGCAGCGGCCCAGGTCACTCAGGACGAGGCCCTCCGGCTGTTGCAGAGCCGCCCGGACCTGGTGCGTTCGCGGATCCAGCAGTCCGGGCTCTCGGCCGAGGAGATCCGCCAGCGGCTGGCGTCCGCGGGGCTTCAGCCTTCGCTCCTGGACCCGTTCTTGAGCGAGGGGGGCGCCCTGGGCGGGACCCAGGTGAGCGGCGACATCCTGCGCGCGCTGGACATCCTGGGGGTCCCGGCCACGGTGCCGCAGGGAGTGGCTGATCTTTCCCTGCCCTCCGGGGCGGAGGTGGCGCCCGGCCGTCGGGGCCCCCCGTCCCGGCTGTTCGGCGTGGACGTGTTCCGGGGCCGGACCACCCAGTTCCAGCCGCTCCTGGCGGGGCCGGTGCCGGAGACCTACCGGGTGGGACCCGGGGACGTGCTGGTGCTGGTGCTCACGGGAGACGTGGAGCTGGTGCACCAGCTCCAGGTGACCCGCGAGGGGTTCATCGTGATCCCCCAGGTGGGCCAGCTGTTCGTGAGCACCGTGACCATGGCCCAGCTTCGCGCCCTGCTCCAGGAGCGGCTGGGGCGGTCGTACTCCGGGATCCGGCGGGGCACCACCCACTTCGACGTCACCATCGCGCGGCTTCGCACCATTCAGGCGTTCGTGATCGGGGAGGTGGCGCAGCCGGGGGCGTACCAGCTCTCCTCGGTGGCCACCGTGCTCAACGCGCTGTACGCCGCCGGGGGTCCCACCGAGCTGGGCAACTTCCGGCGGATCGAGGTGCAGCGCGAGGGCAAGGTGGTCGCCACGCTGGATCTCTACGACTACCTGCTCCGAGGCAACGCGGCCAACGACGTCATGCTTCAGCAGGGCGACGTGGTGTTCGTGCCGGTGTACGGGAGCCGGGTGAGCATCAACGGCGCCGTGGTGCGGCCGGCCGTCTACGAGCTGGGTCAGGGAGAAACGCTGGCGGACCTGGTGGCGATGGCGGGCGGACTCCGGCCGGATGCGCTGCTCCGCCGGCTGGCGATCTACCGGATCCTGCCCCCCGGGGACCAGGTGCCAGGCCCCCTCCCCCGAGCCGTAGTGGACGTCCCGCTGCAACTGACGGCTAAGTGGGCGGGCGGGGCCGACGGGCGGGCGGGCGGAGCGGCGGCCGTGAAGATCCCGGCGCTGCGCCTCGAGCCAGGCGACTCGGTGGTGGTGGACTCGGTCTTGAGCCCGGACCGCTCGCTCTACGTGAGCATCGGCGGCACGGTGAACAAACCGGGCAGTTACCCCTGGTCGGAAGGGATGACGGTGCGGGATCTGGTGCGGCTGGCGCGGGGCCCCAGCGTGGGAGCGGACCTCCGGGAGGCGGAGATCGCGCGGCTGCCGGAAGACCGGACCGGGGGGGCGCTGGCCAACACGTTCCGGGTGCCGTTGGATTCCACCTACCTGTTCGAGCGCGACTCGGCGGGGGCGTACCTGGGACCGCCGGGGCTGGATTTCCCAGCGCCGGGCACCGCCCCGGAGTGGCAGCTCAAGCCCTACGACCAGGTGTCCATTTTCCGGCAGCCGGGGTTCGAGTTCCAGCGCACGGCCTGGATCACCGGCGAGGTCAACTTCCCGGGACCTTACTCCTTGGTTCGCAAGGACGAGCGGGTGAGCGACCTGGTGCGCCGCGCCGGTGGGACGCTGCGATCGGCCTACCTCGACGGGGCGCGGTTCTTCCGCAGCCTGGACAACGCCGGCCGGGTCAACCTGGACCTCACCACCGCGCTCGGCAGGCCGGGCCAGCCGCAGGACCTCATGCTCCAGCCCGGGGACTCGATCCACATCCCCGAGTACGTGCCGATCGTGCAGGTGATGGGCGCGGTGAACTCACCCACCAGCGTGCGGTACGAGCGGGGGAAGGGGTTCGAGTACTACGTCGCGAACGCGGGCGGATACGCCAACCGGGCGGACAAGGGCCGGGCCAGCGTGCGGTATGCCGACGGGTCGGCCCGGGTGCGGAGCCGGTTCCTGGCGTTCGTCTCCTACCCCGAGCCGGGACCGGGCAGCACGATCACGGTGCCGTTCCGGCCGGAGGGCCAGCGGGGCATTGACCTGGCGGTGCTGCTCGGCGGAATTGCGCAGATACTGTCGGCCGTGACCACGATGATACTGGTGGTGGACCGGCTAGCGAGCCCGTAGCGGCGCCGGGGGCGTGATGTTCGCGCTTCCATGGGCCCATGGGTAGCTTCCGCGTGGCCGTGGAGCTCGCAGCCTCGCCGGCGGGCCGAACCCGCGCTACCGTCGTCGTGTTTGGCGAGGCAGACTCGGAGCGGCTCGTTTCCGGCACCATCAACTCCCAAATGCAAGTTAGAGGCGCGTCTGAGCGGGTTCGACTCCGCTCACGGCTCCTCGGCGGGGTCCCCCGGTTCGATGAACTCCCTCGGCCTCACAATACCTGATACATCTTGACAATACATCTATCAATGATGTACCATGGATGTGTATCCCATGAACACTTGACGTTAACACCGAGGTGAATGCCGTGGCGAGGTTGAACGTTGAACTGGATGCCGGACTGCTGGGGGAGGCGGTTGCGTTGTCAGGGGCGCGGTCCAAGCGCGAAGCCATCGAAACGGCGTTGCGGGAGCTGGTCCGCCGCCGCCGGCTGGCCGGGCTTGTCGAACGTGCCGGCACGGTGCCGCTGGCGTGGTCGCTCGATGATCTGCTCGAGATGCGTGAGCAGGAATGAGCCCGAACGACGAGCCCGGGGCCCCTGGGCGGGTGCTTGCCGACAGCTCACTCTGGGTCGAGTACTATCAGCCGACCGGGCGCCCCGCGCTGCAAGCCGCCGTTAAGGAGGCCGTGGCGCAGGACCGAGTTGGTACGATGGCGATGATCCTGATCGAAGTGCTGCGGGGCGCTTTGACGAGCGACAGCTATGAGGTCCTGCAAACCGATCTCGCCGCTCTGCACTGGCTCGACGTCACCCCCGCTGTGGCGCGGCGCGGTGCGAAGATCGGCTTCAGCCTCGACCGTGCGGGGAAGCGAGTGCCGGCAACGGACCTCTTGATCGCGGCTACCGCCATCGAGCACGGCTATGCCCTCTGGCATAACGACGGTCACTTCGAGGTGATTGCCGAGAACAGCGAGCTTGTGCATCGGCGCTTCGTCCCTTGATGTCGGGGTCCTACGATGGCTGCCCGATCCGCGAATCGTGCAGGTGATGGGCGCGGTGAACTCACCCACCAGCGTGCGGTACCAGCGGGGGAAGGGGTTCGAGTACTACGTCGCGAACGCGGGCGGATACGCCAGCCGGGCGGACAAGGGCCGGGCCAGCGTGCGGTATGCCGACGGGTCGGCCCGGGTGCGCGACGCGCGTGAGGCAACCCCTTGACCGGACGCGGCCACGGCCGCCGCCTACGTGCTGCGTGATGGCCCTTCCCACGCCTCGCGAACCATCACGGCGATCTCGTCGCAACAGCAATCCACCGTTGCCCGCACCGCGGCGTTGGTGTAGGGCTGGAGTAGCCGCAGGGGGAATCCCGTGATCAGATCCGGCGTGAGCCCTCGGGCCACCGCCTCGCCCACCCGGGGCAGTGGGAGTCCGGGGTCCACGGTCTGAAGGTCGGCGATGAGATCCCGCAGGCGACCGCGCCGTTCCTTCTCGCCGGGCAGCGCGCCGGTAGTCGGGTCGCGGCGCTGGAGGATCGCATGCAGGTCCACGAAATCGCGCGGCTCGAAACGGTCGCAAATAGCATGGAGTTTCCCGGCGCACAGGTCCCGGTAGGAAGCCACCGGGACACCCTCCTCAGTTGCATCGGGGGGCGCCAGTGAGAACGGGGAGCGGACCCCCAGCTGAACGCGGAGCGGAGGGCCCGGTGCGCCCCCGCCTTCGGTCATCAGCAGTTCGGCGAACCCGCGGTTCGCGGGACCTGCTCGGGCGACGGCGAGCCCGCCGCCGGGCGCGCGTTCCCGGAGGAAGCGCGCGAAGTCGCGGGCGTCCATGACGGGCGTGCCGAACAAGTCGAGGTCTTCCGACTCGCGGTGCCGCAAGTGATACGCGGCCAGCGCCGTGCCACCCTCCAGGCGCAGCCCGAGCTCGCCGTACGCCTGGGCGGCATCCGCGACCAGTCGCAGGACGCTCAGGTGCAGGTCGCGAATGACCGTCCGGTCCGCTTTCAGGAGAGCGGGCACCGGTTAGGAAGCGGAGGCGCCGGCCGGCGGGCTGGAAGCGGATGGGGCACCGCGTGCTGGGAACCCGGCCACGACGCGAGTCCAGAAGGCCCGGGCCGGCTCGCTGAGCGAGAGCGCCGGCAGCTGCCGGGCCAGCAGGGGTGGGGACACCAACCGCACCAGGACGTCCATGGAGCCCCGCGTCAGGATGCGGGTGAGCGCCACCGGGTGCTCTACGTCCAGGGGAGCGGCGGGGTCCGCGTCCCAGAAGAGTTCGGGGAAGTCGCCATAGCGGTACATGGTGACCGTCGCTGCCTTCGGGTAGTGCGTGCTCAAGTATATCGCAGGACGGGTTGCCATGGGAGCAACAGCTTCGTTGAGCGCAAGTTGACCGACCGCTTGGCGATGAGCGGCAACCTTCTCGCGCAAGGCCTCCCGCACCAGGGCCGCTGCTCGTGCTCGGCGTGGCCGGCACGGCGACCCTGGCGCGCCGCCTCGCCGTCTTCGGCCTGGGGCTCTTTGGTATAGGAACGGCGGCGGCGGTCTTCGCGCCGAATCTCCCCGTGGCCGCGGTCATGGGCAGCATGCTGGTTGGCGCCGTCACCACGGTCCTCGCCGGGACCGTCCTGCTCTGGCGGGAGCGCCAGCGCAACCAGCTCACGGGCATCGCTGGCTGCGACTCTGGCGGAGCCGGCTGGGCGACTGGACCGTGAAGCTGGCCGGCGAGCTTCCCCGCCCGGCGGCCGGGGACCTCAAGGACCTGCCGGACGTCGTGCATCTCACCCAGTCGTGCGTGCGGCGGATTCGGGCCTGGCTCCTGGCGTCCTCCTCGAGTCGCTCCATCCAGGGCCGAACGCCGACCAAGAGGGAGCAGGACTTCGAGCGGGTCCTGCAGGACAAGCCGGAGCTTCTGGAAGCGATGCTGGACAAGCTCGGCGCCGCGGATGCGCCACCGCTGACGCTGGAAGTCTCACGGCAAATCTCCAGGCGCCGCGGGCGGTGTGCGAAGCGGTGGAGGGATTGATCGGTGGGGCGGCTCACGGCAGGTGACCGGCTTCGAGCCGCTCCAAGAGATCCAGCAATCCCGCCGCTTCCCAGGACCGGTTGCGCCGGGACGCCGAAACCGGAACCAGCACACCGCATGCCTGGAGTTGCTCCAGTGCTTCATAGACCTGGGGCTTCGACCGCCCCGTGGCCGCCGCCGCGACCGGCGCGGTGATCACGGGGTACGCCGGCAAGGCATCGATCACGAGCCACGCGGCCGCATCGGAGCGCGGCCGCGCGGACGACGCCGTCAGCGTCGCCCGCCACGCGTCGATCAGCCGCCGGACTGCCTCGAGATACGCCGCCGCCAGCTTCGCCCCCCGCCAGCCCGCCGCCGCGAACTGCTCGATCCAGTCGCCGACCCGGTCCCCACGGAATCGCGTGAGCCCTTCGATGTAGCGATCGCGCTCGGCGGCCAACACCACACTGACGGGCGGCACATAGGCCGGCGCTACCTGGCGGCGTTTGAGGACCACGTGGATCAAGGCGCGTCCCGCCCGGCCGTTGCCGTCCGCAAAGGGGTGAATGGTCTCAAACTGCGCGTGCACGACGGCGGCCTGCACCATCGGCGGGAGACGCTCGTCGTTGATCGCCGAGCACAGGTCGTCGAGCAGGCTCGCGACCTCTTCCGGAGGCGGCGGGACAAAGTCGGCGCCACACGGATTGTCGTCGTTCCCGCCGATCCAGTTCTGGCTCGTCCGGATCTGCCCGGCGATCCGCTCGGCGTTGACGGTCCGCTCCATGAGGCGGCGGTGGATCGTGGTGATCTCGCCAACGCCGAAGCGGCCCACGGCGCTCGCTTGGTCCAGGGCGAGCTGCATCGCGTCCATGTTCGCCAAGACCTCCAGGGCGGTGGCGCCCACCGTTCCCCCCGTCTCGACTCTGGCTTCTGCGCGCGCCAACGCGCGCACGCCCGTCGCGATCCCCTCGATCTTCGATGACGCCATGGACTCCGTGCGGAGCAGCAGACGAGCCAGGGGGGCGAGCGCCGGATGGGCGCCGCTGTTGAGGGCTCGGATCGCGGCGTCGGCTTCGGACACGACTCCGGCCACGCCCGCCTCCAGACTGAGCGAGAGTTCGCCGAGCCTCACGGGGATGAACGCGTCATAGCCGCATGCCCGGCGGTACCTGGCGGGGGCGTCAATGGATTCACGGCGTTCCTTCAGTACCCCTAACTACGCTGCCATGCTTAGTCAGGGATAGCACCTCATCCCTAACTAATTACTGCCATTTAGTAAGGATTATACAATATCCCTAACTAACGGGGGAGGGGGGGTGAGTAGTGGGCGACGGGAGGGCCCGCGGCAAACAGGCTCCGCCCAGGCGGACATCGTCGACGCGCTGAGCACGGATCTCGACCAGGGGTTGATCGGGGGGGCGGGAACGGAATGTGTGAGATGCATCGCCCTGTCCCCACATCACCCGGAGGCCGGCCCCGCCTCAAACAGCGACTCAGTGATCGCGGGCTGGCTGACTGCCGTGGCGCTGGGCGACGTCTGCGGGCAGCTGCACGGGCGCAAACCACGCCTGCGGGTACACGTAATCTTCCGCGGACTCGTCGATCACGCGGAGCTGCCCATGGCGCTCGACCTCCGGGTCCTGGAGGACTCGATACACCTTCCAGCGCTCCAGGCTGACCGGATAGTCGCCGGTCTCGAGGCATACCACAAAACGAGCGGGTTCAATCATCCAGGTAACGTTTGATCTTGACTTCCATGCGTCCAATCCCCGTTGCCTCATACCAATGTAGCTCTGCACGGCGGATCGTTCCATCGGGAAGCTGGATCTGTCCAAATCCCTTGCGTTTCCGCCACCGGCCCTGGCCGTATTGTTTCACCAGGCACGCCAGTTCCCTGATGCGCTTGCCGACGGCGATGGTCGTGACGCCGCTCAGCTCGCCGAGAAGGCGGAATGGTCCGGGCTCGCCGGTGCTGGAGGCAGGCACCCCGCAACCATGGCGTTCCGGCAGTCAGCGAGCGCAACCAAATCATTGCGAACGAGCGCGAAACAACGCGTCCCATTGCCGGCGCAACCAGCTCACGGCGTATCGCTGGCTGCGATTCTGGGAGAGCCGGCTGGGCGACTGGACCGTGAAGTTGGCCGGCTGATGTGGCAATCGCGTCCAAACCCAAGGGGTCGAGTCCGCCCACTCGGTAGGCCCTGCGTCATGGAGGAGTAGACAAGCGGGGCAGATGGGTGCATACTTGGCATCGCTATCTCCAATTTGCGCCTCAGAATGGAATTTGTACCGCGCTTTCTCTCGATCCCTGAGCAGAGCTTCTTCCTATTCGGCCCCCGTGGCCTGCGGCGAGCGCCGTTCGCTGACCGAGGTAGGAGAGGGCCTGAGCGCTCCGGCGCAGGCCGTGCGTTGGCGGGACTTTGCAACAGGTAGGCCGTGTCCAGTCGCGGCTTCGCCCATCCGGTCTGCCCGAGGGCGTTGTTCAACAGCTCAAGGTTCGGGCCCGGCCACCTCGGATCACTCAGGTACCAGAACAGGTCGAAGAGGTCTCGACCCCAGCTCATGCAACAGACCACCTCATACCCGTCCCTCTTGAGTTGCGCGGGGCGTCCTTGAGTTGCTGTTTCACGGGCGCGTCGCCGTTTCCGGGACGGACTTCCTGAGACGAAGGATG